>NZ_CP146516.1:1657500-1957500 GCF_037081835.1 Spirobacillus cienkowskii
GATTGCCAGCAATCCATCCTGCAAGCTGCGACTGAATATCTTTGTTGCTGTTATTAAAAACCAATCCACTTTTATCGACATTGAACTGTTCAAATTGATTATGCGAAATACCGCTCGAACTTGGTGGCGCAATGTGCACAACAGGCACGCCATTATGTGCCGCATCCATGATTGGATGCCGTTCATTTGGCGCGTTACGATACGCAACAGCTTGTGCAAATGCCTGCTGGTGTTCTAAAAATGCGGTATTACAAGAATATGCAATGATAAAAACCGTTGAAATTGCTTTTAATTTAGTTGTTATCTTACGACTACATTTGGCGCACTTGTGATTAAAATTCAAGATCAGCTGATTGCAAGTATTTTTTGAATTAAATCTATTATCTTTTGTAAAAAAATTATTGTTATTTTTATTAAAATTTTTCATCTGAAATCCTTTTCAGAAAATGAGGAAGTTAAAATAAATTTTATTTTTTAAATATTTCCTGATAACGATAAATACAAATTCCATGTATTAGATTTAAAATCTTTTGGCTTTAAAATAGGGGTCGCTAAAGCAATATCAAATTGAAATATTGAAAACTGGCCTTGCAAACCCAAAGCAGTGCCCCCTAAATTTCTGCCAACTAATTCGTTAGAATTGGGTCCCCAAACATAGCCGTAATCTAATGCTAAGTAAGTATTGTAATTTCCTAAATGACTTAAAAAACCAAGAGGCATTGTAAAATCATTGCGCACCAAATAACCATTTTCTGATAACAAAATAACATCCCCATCAAAGCCACGAACTGTATTTCTTCCTCCAATTGAAAACTGATCTGTTGCTGTTGTTTTATCTTTTGTGTACTGCAAACGATGATTAGAAGAAAATTGAACCTTTTTTTCCCATGGTGTAAACAAATAATTAAAATTAAATTGCGCGGTAAAAATTTTGGGTCTAATAGTCATTTGATTGGATTCTGTTTTTTGAAAATCAGACTCTGCACCAAACCATCCCGTTCCTTCACGATATGCAACTTGCGTTGTAAAATTAGAACGCGAATACATTTTTTTAACGCTTGCTCCAACTTCAATATTGGTTGTTTTTCTCCTTTGCGTGATAATTTCTCTATTATTGATGAAACTTTCCGCACGTCTAATAGATAGTAACGAATAAATTCCAATTTTTGCTGAAGCCGAGCGAAATGGAGTGTAATCCCAACGATAATCTGTTTTGTTACTATTTCCTCTTGATAATTCGTTTGCAGTGGTGAGTTTTAAAGTTTGTCCAAAGCGATTATAAGAGTTTGAAACACTAAAAAGATGATAATAAAACGGAATAGAATAGCTTAGCGTTAAACTTTGCGACATATTATATTGCGTTAAATTTTCGACATTAGACATTGAACTAGCGCTTAGTAAATCGCTAATCCCTAAAAGATTATCAAATGCTAAAAATGAAGAAAGTTGCGTTCGGCCTAAGCTCTTGCTACCAGAATTATCAACCGTTGTTCCAAATCGAATGCGTGATGTGAATTTTATTTTTTCGCGCTCTATAATAACAATACTAAAATTTGGATTTTCTCCTGGCTCAATTTTAGTTGTCACTTTTTGACTTGGCAGACGTTTCATCTGCTCAACGCCCTGCTCAATATCACGAATATTCAATACATCTCCAGATTTAATTGGAAATGCATTTTGCCAAATTCCCCAATTAGTATCTTCGCTGCGCGTTAAATCACCCTGCTCAACCATTCTAATTGCAGCAATCTTTCCAACCATCACTTTAAAATCAAGAACACCATCTGTTAAATTTTGTTCAGGAACCGCAACGCGAGAAGTGATGTAACCTTTCTCAATTAAAGAATTATTCAGCACATTTACAATTTGCTGAATCCCTTCTACCCCAATGCATGTGCTTAAGTACGGTTTGACATAACTCTCAAACCAAAAAAACAAGTCATTTTGGTTATCTATAAAATTAATTTTATTTATTTTGTAACATTGATCTTCTTTTGGCAGTTCTAAAGGAACTGGTTTTATTTCTTGTGGTTTTAATATATCCACCTGAGGTTCAATTTTCTTTTGAAACTCTTTTGCTCTGTCTTCTTGTTCATGGATTCCGAATTCAATTGCTTCGAGCGATGTGGTTGGAACTTGAGAGTAAGAATTTTTGCAAGCTAATAGACTTGCAATTAAAATAGGAGCATTTCTTGCATACATTTTACAATTCATAAAAAATTTCCAAAAAATTAATTACATAGCAGACTTCATGTCTACTAGAATCAAAAAAAATTAGTTAAACTTGTTAAATTAAATTTAAAAAAAAATCAAATAATTTTAGCTAATTATTTTTTTTACTAAATTTTAAGAAAAAAAAGGGGGATTACATTTTTTCTAGATAGGTAAGCAATATGCGATGTTTTTTATTTTAAGATATTTGGTAATTTTTTATTTATGCCAGTTAATAGTTGAGAAAATTACTATGAAGCTTAAAGAAATGGATCCAATTTGTTAAATGATTTTTTCAAAAATAGCTTAAAAAAGGAGCTAAAATGGGGTGGCAGCGCTAACTCATCACTGTATACCTTACTACCTGCGATTTATTTTCTCAACTACATTTATCCTCTTTTTTAAAAATTAGTCTATACACAAATCCTTCGTTAATAAACCAAGAAGTCGTCACTATTTTCATCTTTGTAGTTTTAATGAAATAAAAAAATTCTTTCAAGTGATGAAAAAAGTTTATTCAAAATTTGACCGCTCTATTAGGCAGTTTATTGAAATCCTATTTAACAGGTTAATTGAAACTAACGGAATTCAAATCGCATCAAAAGTGCTTTCTATTAAAGGACTTATCATCTATGTTTTCAGACATTTTTCTACCTGTCTGTTTAAGTACTAATTATTTTCCTAGTTGATTTTTTTAAACTATTAAATAGCATAACAAAATTAAAAAACGAAACTTGCGCGAATATTTTTTTAAAAACAATCGAAATTACAAGAAAACAAGCAATCCAAGTTCTTATTGGTTGATTGCCAAAGTCGAAAGCAATTTTTGTCCACGCGTGATTCACATCAATAGCATCAAAAAAGTACTCTACGGCGAAAAAGCTGTGTACTATTTAAAAACAACACAAATTAAAAATGATGAAAATTTAGACATCGGTATTTTTCAAATCAATTGGAAATACCATGGAAGTCAATAAAAATATAGACCAAAGATTTTTTTGATCTAAGTTATAGTTTAGTGTATGTGACGAATTGGGTTATACCTATGGTATATCAAAAATGTAAAATTAATTGGATTAGTTGTTACCATTCATTTAACAAAGACAGAGGAGATGTCTACAAAATGAAAATCAACAAAGCTAATTTAGAGCTAAGATTAATTTTAAATTCTTTGATAAAGCAGAGCACAAAATAAATATTATTTTTTAAGGATGATACTAATGTTTAATACTAAGTCAATTTTTGCTGTTGTTGCTTTTTCAGCGTTAACAATTTCATGTAGCAACAGTGGTGGTGGTGGAGATAAAAATAATTCAGAAAAATTTCATAACAGAAATAATTTTGATTCAACTTCTCATTCTCCAATGACTGCATGTAACAAAGATGCACCATTTGCTAAGTGTTTTGAAGGACAAAACCCATCACAATTAGAACCCAATAAATTAATTAAATCTTGTCCAGCAGGGACGATTCAAATTAATGATATATGCGATACTTTAAAAGTAGAATTTAATTATTCAAAAAATTCTGCAGAGAAAGAATCGAAAATAGTTAAATTAAAAGGTAAAAAAACAGATGAGTTGATTGTTCAAAAAGAAGAATCAAATGGTGAGAAAAAATATGATTATGGAAAATACTTTTCTCATGACAATAATGATGATTTAATATATAATTATAATAATAAATTCTGGGAGTATGAAAGTTTCAAAAGTCACAATAAGCCTGTAGAACTGTATTCTAAATTAAATATACGTCGAGTATCCTTTTCTGCTAATTTAAGTACCAGTGATAATAAGTTAAATATTGATTTTGATTTTGACGGCTACCAATTTAATTCTCAAAACGTTGACCTAGAAAAAGTGTGCAAAGAACTATCTGAAAAATATCAAACACAACATCAATATATAGATATACTGATGTATGGTTCTGATTCTGTTGATTGTATTATTCAATCACTAGACCTTTCAATACAGGGATATAAAAATCAATCAGGAACAGGATCAATTATAAAAAAAGTAGATTTTTAAAACGTCTTCACAAATTTTCCTCAGTAGCATCTGATTCTTCATCATCTGCACCTTGATTTTGACTCACAATCATAAATGGCGAAATATTTTCAGAATATTGACTTACTGATTTATTATTTAGATAATTTGAATTACTTAATTCAGAGTTAGTTATATCTAAAATATTATTATAATTTTTCACAATCAAACCATTTATAATCACAAAAGATTCGCCAAAACCCAAGTCTTTAATATTTTTAATCATGGTTTTAACTTCAAACATCGTGTTTTGTGAATGATAACAATCATTGAATTTTTTAGCACTAATTTCTAGTTTTTTAGTGTAGTTATATTTTTTATTAGGAAGCTCGTCATTATAAAAATCCTTTAAAAATCTAAGCCCAAATTGTTTTCCTTGTTGATATGCACAAAAATATGCTCTTTCTTTGCTATAATTATCCAATCCATCAAATAAATATGACTCAAATTTTATGTCGTTCGCATGATTTTCATGTAAAGTCATAACTTTATCAAAAAATGCTTTACCCTTATTCCTGTCTGTTAAACTATGAATATAAACAATTTTAATCTTTGGATTATCAGAACCATATAAAAATGTATCTTTAATATTAAAAGATACTCGCGGAGGTTTTGGTTCAGAAAAATTTATGACAAGATTTTTACTGCTCTTAAAGTTAAATTTTGTTACAAAATTACTCATATCATCATAATATTTTTTTTCAATTTCATAAAGTTCTTGTATTTCATTTATTTTTAAGTCCTTAATTTTGATTTCTTGGCCATTTCCTGAAGCAATAATTGAATCTTGATTTTCAAGAGGAAAAACATTGACAATATTTTTATTGTCACAAGTATTTCCAGAAATATCAATTTTAACTTTAATAGGCTCCATTTTTGAAGCAAAACAGGTCTCTGAAAAAGTTAAAAATACAAAAGAAGTTAAAAAAATTCTATTTTTCATTCTACACCTCGAATTGGAGACCTCTTCCATTAGGGAGAAGAGGAAAATGTTAAAAGAGCCAGGTTTCCGTATGGAAGCGCAAGCATAAATTGTAAATTTGCACGCAGGCAAAGAAGTCTCTTGCATGCGAGAATATTTGGCTACATTAGGCAAATCATTTTTTAATAGATTGATTGTGCTTCGCGGAACCCAAATTTGTGTTTTTCCTATTTTTCTAGAGTAAATTTAATTATTCACTTCTATTTTATTGTATGCTAAAAGTCCTTCCTCAAACTCTTTTTTATGTGTACCAATTTTTTCATGTTGTAGTAGTATAATAATTTTATCTAATATACTATAATATAAAGCAGCCTCATTCCATAAAGCAGACCATGATAGGTCTTCATCACTAAAGTAACGAAATGTCCCTTGAATAGAACAAAGTGAGTAAAAAATATCTTCAGGTTGTTTTTGAGTAATTGCCTCTGAAAGCCCATCTTTTTCAGCTTGCATGTTTCTTTTTGCAACAGAAATAAACCCTGTACACATAACTTCAAAGCCTTCTTGTTCTCTTTGTGCACCTTCGCTTTCCATAGCACCTAAAAGTTGCACTAGGTTTTCAAGATCGTTTTCTATTTCATGACATTGCATAACCCATTCTATTGCATTCATAATTTAATTTTCCTTTTCTTTGTTCCAAGGGAAACGTTGTGTAATGTCTTTTTTAGACAAATCATTTTTTAATGGATTGATTGTACTTTGCGGAACCCAAATTTGTGTTTTTCCTCCTCGTAATACTTTTTTATACTTAGGTAAAGTCTGTGGAGCTGTAGTTCCTTGCCACGCATTTAAACCTTCTTTACCTACTGTGTATTCAATATAACCACCATCACCATTCCAATGATCCCAAACTGCATACCCAGAACGCCACAATGCTTCGGTGGCAGGAGGAGGTTCTAATGCCCACCATTCGCCGCAGTAATCATTGGTTTTATATTCATTATTGAGTGCTCCAACCACACGATATAGTTTTGTTACTGGCTCTAAAATAACTGGCTCTGGAGCATCATTAAAACAAGTTAACAAATAATCTGTATGTTTCTCATTATTACCAAATTTCGGCCAACCCTCTTTAAATGGAATTATATTTTTAATTTTTTCTTTTAATTCCTCAAATTCTTTACTTTTAGGCTCTGCTCCAACGCAATTTGGGTTTGCTGTTTCTGCTGCAAAAATCAAAAAAACTGGAACATCATTATATTCAATTTTTTTACTTAACTCGATTAGATAAAAAAATAAACTTTGAAAGAATTAATACAACTAAAGAAAAAATATCGAATCTTTCCACAAATCATTCGCAGCGGTATCACATAAATGCCCAACCTGCATTAAAACTAGCAGCGCGTGATAAAAGAGAGCTTGCAGCGTTTAATAAGAAAGCAGATGAAGTTCTAATTAAACAGGGTTATAGCCAAGAGAGCATAGATAAACTTCGAGTGTTATACGAAGTAAAAGTAGGAGCCAAAAACCTAGATGATGTTTTAAAAGAAAAAGGCAAAGATTTTTTTAAGCATGATGAGTTTAAAAATCTTGCAGCAAAAGAAGGTTTGGGGATAGGGAAGAATGCGAGTGGTCAGGATGTTTTAAAAATTAATGTTCGTTCAGGGAATACCGGAAATTGGAATAAAGAATTAAATTATCCTAAGCCCAATAGAATTTATAAGGTTAATGAGCATGTCGATTATCATACCGATGAATTTGGACGTGTATTTTTTGTAAAAGGAGATTTTGATAAAGAAACATTAGAAATATTAGGAAGAAATGATTATCGAACAGGACAAGTGGGTAAATTAGGTAAAAGCGACAATCATGGAGGCCATATAATAGCAAGAATTTTAGGAGGCGCAGGAGAAAAGTTAAATTTAGTTCCAATGAATGGAGAATTTAATAGACGTGAATGGTTCGAGATGGAAAAGTTATGGGCAGATGCAATTAAGGATGGTAAAAAAGTTGAGTTAAAAATAGAGCCTGTGTATTTGGAAAAAGGTGTTAGGCCGGATAAGTTTAAGATTGAATATAAAATTGGTGATGGTAAGAGTATTGAACGAACATTTGATAATGTACCTGGAGGTAAGAAAAAATGACAAGAGATCAAGAAATTTATATCGATATTATTAAATTATTGTATCAAAATAGTTTAGAAGATACAAAAAAAATATCAATGCAGGCTGAGTTAATAACTCCAGAAGGTGATGTTTGTGAGTTTGAACTTTATTGTTATAATCAAGCCGATCAAAAAGAAAGGGTTAGTATTCAAGGAGTAATTGCTGCAAAAATACATAATCTTCTTAAGGATCTCCGAGAATTTTTCTTAAAAAACAATCAGCCTTACTGGAAGGGGTGTAATTTTGAAGTAAACTTAGAGGCCGGTAGTTATGAAGTTAATTTTGTTTACGAATAAAAAATAATTTAAATTTAATTAATTTTTAAAAATAAAAAAGAGTGTATTTAAAAATAAATAAGCTCTTTTTTTATTTTAATTTTTAATTTAAAGCGGAAGTTAAAATTTTTTAATCGCAATCGCATCACATAAACACCCAACCTGCAGTAAAATTAGCCCCCCGTGATAAAAGAGAGCTTGCAGCGTTTAATAAGAAAGCAGATGAAGTTCTAATTAAGCAAGGTTATAGCAAAGAAAATATAGATAAACTTCGTGTGTTATACGAAGTCAAAGTAGGGGCTAAAAATCTTGATGATGTGCTAAAAGAAAAAGGGAATGATTTTTTTAAGCATGATGAGTTTAAAAATCTTGCAGCAAAAGAAGGATTGGGGATAGGGAAGAATGCGAGTGGTCAGGATGTTTTAAAAATTAATGTTCGTTCAGGGAATACCGGAAATTGGAATAAAGAATTAAATTATCCTAAGCCCAATAGAATTTATAAGGTTAATGAGCATGTCGATTATCATACTGATGAATTTGGACGTGTATTTTTTGTAAAAGGAGATTTTGATAAAGAAACATTAGAAATATTAGGAAGAAATGATTATCGAACAAAACAAGCTGGGAATTTAGGTAAAAGCGATGATCATGGCGGGCATATAATAGCAAGAATGTTAGGAGGCGCAGGAGAAAAGTTAAATTTAGTTCCAATGAATGGAGAATTTAATCAAAAAGAATGGTTCAAGATGGAAAAGTTATGGGCAGATGCTATTAAGGATGGTAAAAAAGTTGAGTTAAAAATAGAGCCTGTGTATTTAGGGAATGGTGTTAGGCCAGATGGTTTTAATATTGATTATAAAATAGATGGTGAAGGGTTTAAGGAAGTATTTGATAACGTGCCGGGAGGTAAGTTTAAATGACATTTGATCAAGAAATATACTTGGAAATATCAAGAAATTTATTAAATATAAATAATTATCGTATCGAAAGTGGAAATTGTATTTGTTATGTTAAAATGAAAGCTGAATTAGTTTCTAGTAACGACGTATGTAAATTTAAATTTGAAATATTAGATAAAAATAAAAATCGAATTGATGCAACTTTAGATGGAGTTACTAGTTTAAAAATATTACGTATGTTATCAACACTCCGAGAATTTTTCTTAAAAAACAATCAACCTTACTGGAAGGGGTGTAATTTTGAAGTAAACTTAGAGGCAGGTAGTTATGAAGTGAATTTTGTTTACGAATAAAAAATAATTTAAAGTTAATTAATTTTAATTAATTTTAAAAAATAAAAAAGAGTGTATTTAAAAATAAATACGCTCTTTTTTTTGTTTCATTTTTAATTTTTAATTTAAAGCGGAAGTTAAAATTTTTAATCGCAATTGCTTCACATAAACACCCAGCCAGAAGCAGTAAAATTAGCCCCCCGCGATAAAAGAGAGCTTGCAGCGTTTAATAAGAAAGCAGATGAAGTTCTAATTAAGCAAGGTTATAGCAAAGAAAATATAGATAAACTTCGTGTGTTGTACGAAGTGAAAGTGGGCGCAAAAAACCTTGATGATGTTTTAAAAGAAAAAGGCAACGATTTTTTTAAGCATGGTGAGTTTAAAAATCTTGCAGCAAAAGAAGGTTTGGGGATAGCAAGAAATGCTAAAGGACAGCAGGTTTTAGAGATTACTATTAATTCGGGCACGACATGGAATTGGAGTAAAGAGCTGAGTTATCCTAAGCCTAATAGAGTTTATATGGTTAATGGTCAAGTTCATTATCAAACGGATGAGTTGGGACGTGTGTTTGATAAAAAATCAGAATTAACGTATGAAAATTGGCAAAAACGAGGAAGAAATGGGCACCAGCAAAGGAATGCGGGTAAATTAGGCGAAAAGGATGATCACGGTAGCCATTTATTGGCACATATGCTAGGCGGCCCAGGAGAAAAAATCAATTTAGTTCCAATGAATAAGGAACTCAATGGCCGCGAATGGCTTAAAATGGAAATGGAGTTAAACAACGCATTAAAAGATAATAAAAAGATAAATTTTCACGTTAAAATAGAGTATGAAGGAAACAGTAAAAGGCCGAAGCGGTTTGAGGTTGAATATAAAATTGATGGTGGTAAGGCTATTGAGCATAGTTGGAATAATACGCCAGGAGGAAAATAATGTTACTAAAAAATGAAAAAGATATAGCAAAAGAAATTGCAGAAAAATTATTGACTATCATGACTGATGGCATGATAAATATTTTTGTCAGGTTTATGCCATATGAATCTAATTATGGTTATTCAATTATTTTAAATTATACTAAAACCGATGGTTATATTGCTTATTATAATGAAGAAGATGCTACTTTAATTAAAAGCGATTTTCGTGAAGTTAGAACATACATTGGAAAATTATTGTTACAATTTCGCGAAAAAACACAGGGAAAATGGGAGAGATGTATTGCTTGGGTCAATAAAGACGGTGATTGTGATATAGATTTTTTGTATTTGTAAAACAATAAAAATAAATTATTTTAACTATAAAAATTTTTAATGAAAAATGGCAAAAGAGCAAGAAATAATTTCTAAAATAATAGATTTAATGACGGAGATTAAAATATATAAAGATAATCCGCAAAAGGTTATTTTAAAATATCAAGTAAATGATGAAAAAAATACTGCGGATCTCAATTTTAGTTTTATTGCAAGCGATCAAGAATATAACTCTTATGTTGAGTTGAGCGAGGTAGAAAAATTTCATTATTTATTAATGGAGTTAAGAGAGCTTTTTGCAAAAAGAAAACCTTTTCATTATTGGAAATCTTGTGTTTTAGAAATTGATTTTGAATTAAAAAATTATATTTTTAATTGTATTTATGATTAAAAATACACATTTGATAATCTAAAAAAAATTAGGAAACAAGTTTGAGGAAAAATTATGCTAACTAAGCAAGAAAAAGAAAGCAATGCTGCAAAATTAGCTTCAGAAAAAATGTTGAGTATTATGCCTGAAGGGATGATGAATATGATTTTAAGATTTAAAGTCATCAATCCAAAGTCAGAATGTAAAGTTGTTTTAAATTATACCAAACCCAATGGGTCTATTTCTCGTTTTACAGAAAATGACTGTGCTTTAATAGGAGATAAATTTTATGAAGCCGAAAATTATCTTGGTAATTTGCTTTTAAAATTATTAAAAGACACAAAAGGAGAATGGGAAACGTGTTTTATTTGGGTAAATAAAGATGGGGTTCATGACCTGGATCTTTTTAGATAAAATATTTTAATTTTAGTTTTAATGTTTAAAAATAATTGAAAGGTTAACAATGAAAAGGGATCAGGAAATTTATAATTCTATTGGAAAAATATTAAATAAAAATAAATTAAAAGATTCAGATAAAATATTATTTTATATAAAATATCTCAATTCACAAAGAAACGTTTGTGAAACAGGCGTGTTTGCAAAAAATGAAGACGATAAAGAATCGCAAATCACTTTATCCGAAGACGATTCAACAGAAATTCATACTTGTGCAGATGAACTGTATGAATATTTTAAAAATAATAACTTGCCCGATTGGAATGGTTTGTCTTTTATTTTAGATTTAAAAACAGATCAATATGATATAGATTTTATTGATGAGTGATTGAATAAAGTAAAATAAATTTTTTTAATAAAATACTTAAATAAAAAAAGAGTGTATTTAAAAATAAATGCACTCTTTTTTTGTAAAAAAAATTAGCAAAAAAAATCGATATTAATGATCCTGACTATAAACCTACATTAGTTGGGAAAGGCTACATAGATTCGTTAAAATCTAGAAAAGAAGTAGAAGACATGTATGGGAAAGAAAATGTAATATCCCGTTCGGTGCCTGATTTAAGTAAACCTAATGTTAATATGGCTGGAAGAGCGATAAATGTTGAATTAGATGACGGTAGAGTTGTAAAAGTGGTGTTTGATCAAAAGGGTCTTATCGATCTGACACCGTATATGAAAGTAGAAGTAAGAATGCCTGCAGGGGAAATGTTTGATAATAAATATGGTAAGCATTTTAAAATGGCAACTGAAGAGTTAAAAAGACAAATAGAAGCAGATCCGATTTTAAAAAGTAAATTTACTAAACAAGAATTAATAGATATTGAAAATGGGAATCGAAATATTGGAGCGTATACTTGGCATCACCATCAAGATTTAGGCAGAATGCAGTTAGTAGAAAGCGATGTGCATGAAAAAGTTGCACATGTGGGTGCAAAAAGCTTAAATCCTGAGTTAAAAGATTAATCAAAAAGGAGATAAAATGAAAAAAGAAATTATATTTGAATCAAAGTATGGTAAAGGTAATATTTATTTAATTCAACAGCAAGAAGAGAAAATAGGATTTAAATTTCCTCAATCTTATATTAATTTAATTTTAGAATATAATGGTTGTAAGATTAAGAACAATTTTGATTCTTTTGATTTTAATTCAAACTCTATAGGTAGAATTGATTCATATTACTTAGAACATTTTTTTTCATTTAATAAAAATGCAGATTCATGGTTACGTTTTGATTGGCATTGGGAGAATACTTTAGAATTTGATGAAGATGAGCCCTTTCCTAAAAATATTGTACCATTTGCGTCAGATCCTGGTAGAGAAAAAATTTGTTTTGATTACCGCCATGATCCTAAAACGGATAATCCTAAAATAGTGGTGTGGCATGCAGAAGAAGAACGTGGCTCACGCTCTGAATTATCTTTTGTGGCAACGAGGTTTGATGAATTTTTAGATATGTTATATGATGATAGAACAGAAAAAGAAAAAATACAGTATCAAGAAAATTCTTGGAAAAACCGAGAAAACCGTCGCAAAGAAGCGTTAGAAAATCAATAATAAATTAAAAATAAAAAGCGTTAAAAAAGGTAAATTTAGTATGCAAAACATAACAGAATTTGAAAACAAATACGGTTTAAAACTACCTGTGCATTATAAAAATTTATTAAAGAAACATCATTATTTAAAAGTGCGGGTACATTATACCACCAATGTGCAAGAAGTGATAAATAATGATGATAAAGAAGATTATGTTGGTTATTTAGTTACTTTTACACCGCACGTTGAAGATATGTATGCCATGGAATATGAAATAAAACATAATTCAGACGTATTTTTTAATAATAAACTAATTCCTTTTGCAAAAGATCGTAAGGGTAATTACAATTGTCTCAGTTACTTAAATGGGTTGGGAGACTCAGAACCATCTGTGGTGTATGTAAGGTTAGGTAACATTGAAGGTAAAAAAATAATCGAAAAAATAGATTATGTTGCCAATTGTTTTGAATGTATTTTGCCAACCTTAACAGAAAAGTTACCTGAAATTGCTGTTTATGGTACGTCATCAACTTTAAAAGTAAATGTTTCTAAAGAAAAAAAACTATTATTTAAAGAAAATCCGTATTCGCAGTTTGGGGAGTATTTGGATAAAAATTATTATACCAATAAATATTTTGAAATTAAAAATAAAAAAGGAGATAGTTTTTTAAATTACTTAGAAAAAACCAACCCCAAACGTTATCAAAATCTAATGCAAACTATCAATAATAGTCTTCGAGAAGAAGAGATGCATTTTCTAAAAGAATTTAAGCAAGAAGCCTCTACTCCGGCATTTACCCAATATGCCAAATGCGTGGTAAAAGGGTTAAGCCCCGAAGAGTATATTTTTAGAGGCTTAACGTTAAAAAATATGCCATCAACCCGCACTGAGCATGAAATTCTTACAGACATTGCTCAAGTTTTATACAACACTGCCCCCGATGATTTTATAAAAATTGTATTTAATGGTGCTCTTGCAACTACTGGCCGTAATGCAAAATATTTGTTTGATGCGTTTGACGCCGAAGACAAAATGAAAATTTATGATATTGATGAACTGAGTTTTGTAAACTTAACCCTGCTGTTTTCAGAATTGCGTCAGTATTTAACTGATCAATACGAGCGTCCTTTAAGGGAACTGCGAATTTATTATTATATTGATAAAGCTAAAATAGAAAAACAATATTTTTATTACTATCAAATGTATGATGATCATTAAAAATTAAGTAACATTTTTTTTATTTATTTTAAGGGGGTGTGGAGTGAGTTTTACGCAACCCCCTTTGTTTATTTATTTTAGTTTTTTAAAAATTTGTTTACGCTGCTTCGATTGTTATTTTAAATTTAAGTTTGTCTTTCTCAAGAATTTCTTCGAGAGCAAGCTTAACAAATATCAATTGATCATAGCCTAATTTTTTTGCAAACAGGGCGGCTCTGCCAGGACTAATGCCTTTTCTTCCATTTTCGATATCGGATAAATTTTGTTTTGAAATACCAAGTTTTTTTGCAAATTCTAGTTGAGTCAACTCATCACATAAACGTAACGAGCGCAATAGTTGCGATAAAGCAAGAGGTTTTCCGCCTCGCAATTTTTTTAAAACTTCAGTCGCATCCATTGATTTAGTACTCATGTTTGTTTACCTCCTCTATGCTGACAAATTCGATTTGTTTATCTTTTTTTTCTATATATATTGCATGGTATGCTTTATTTAATCTTATTGATCTTTCGCCTTTTCGTTTACCTTGAAGAGGTTCATCATGGAAGCTTTTTATTTTTCTTATTTCTCTTAAACCATCATAACCCATAATTCTAATTTATCGCGACAATGTGATGGTATAAGTGTAAGATCTTTAGCTGCTTTTTTTGTAATTTCTACCTTGAAAATATCCACAAGACCTCCATCTAAATAAAAGTACTCCTTGCAGTAGTATTTGTCAACAAAAAATCCTCAAGCGTCACCCCATCCAAGCAACCCTGCATCGCGATAGCAGCACCGCCCATCAAAAACTAGATGAGATATTTGACGAAGAGCAAATTCGGTTAAAAATAGGGATCGTTAACGATTTTGGCAAAGAGTTTGGCACATTTATATCAAATAGAGGGCAAGAAGCAGAGCAAAAAGAGAAAGAATTAGAACATGCTCTTAAAAATAGCGACACACTTCCACCCGAATACATAGAACAATTAAAACAAGAATACGAATCTGCTGCGAAATGGGCACCAGGGGGCGAATACCGTCAGGTTGCCACAGCACTTGCTGCAGCGTTTACAGGCAAGCTCAGTGCCACGGGAACGGAGCTTGTGCAAAGTTTTGCGGCCAATTATTTGCAAAGCATCGGTGCCGAAAAAATCAAAGAACTTGCCCCATTACTGGGGGGCGAAGGCAGCCCTGGGCACATTGCTCTGCACTCTGTTTTAGGCTGTGCCGCAGGAGCTATGGCCGATAGCTGCGGTTCTAGAGCGTTTGGAGCAGCATCAGGGGTGCTGATCAATACTGCCCTTTCAAGCCTTGAAGACACACAAAACCTCAGCGCTGCTGAGAGAGAAAATCGCATCAACATTGTGACCTCGTTGGTAGCGGGCATGTCTGCTGCTGCAGGGCTTGGCGATCCCAATGCTGCGATGACCAGTGCGAGGTTGGAAACAGAGAATAATAATTTGAAATTTGTGACAGAGAAAGGTTCGTATTTGCTAGATAAATTGGCAGATAAACGTACATGGCAACTTTTGCTGTTAGGCGGTGCAACGCTGACGTCGGGTTCTACTGCGTCAGTGGCAGTGAACGGTTTGATAATTTTAGGCAGAGCCTACACAGCTTATGAGATTGGCCAAGATATTTATGATGTTATAAATGGCGAAAAAACTTTGCAGCAGTTGGCGCTAGAAAAGAGTGAAGATTATGTTGTAGGTCTTATCACAACAAAAGCATTTGGAGAGATCGTCAAATCGGTAAAATCTGGTGCTTCGATAGTGATGCAAATGGGTGATGATGTCGTCGTCCAACAAGTAAAAAGCAGTGTTATCAATGTAACAGAAGCTAATAAAGACAAAATACAAAATTTAGCGAACTCTGGTGAAGAGTTTTTGCAAAAGGTAAAAGCCAAGGGTAAAGATTCAAAACAAATTGCAGAAAATCTTCCTGATGCCAAAGGCAAAGTCCCAGATGCGGATGGCAAGCTTCCTGGCACAAAAGAAAAACTTCCCGAGGCGGATGGTAAGAGTAGAAATCGTAATGAAAATGTGTTAATATCTAGAGATGATAATCAAATTAATCAACAAATAAGCAAGCCTTACAAACGTCCTTCTAATGCAACAACTCAAAAACAAAGAAAAACAGTACAAAATCAGCCTTGTGTAGATTGTGGTGTAAAATCAGATAAAATGTTTGCAGATCATAAAGTGCCTTTGGTAAAAGAATATTATGAGTCTGGAGGGAAAATTAATTTACAAAAGATGCGAGAAATTGATGCTGTACAGCCTCAATGTTCGTCTTGTTCTTCTAAGCAAGGAGCTGAAATGAGTAGATATTCTAAACAAAAGAAAAATGAATTAGGATTATAAAATGAATAAAGTTGAAGAGCAAAAAGCGATAAGCTTAAAGTATGGCACATTGTACATAGAGTGCCCGCTAAACTTAAAAGTTGGAATAAGTAAAAATATTTTAAATAAAGAATTAACAATGCCAATAAACGCTATGCGTTACCTCCCTTCAAAGGATACAACAGGTTGGTATATTTGGGCAGGTGAAGAGTTTTCTGAAAGTAATGATTTTTTTGTTGCATTGCATGCAGAACATTTAGAAAAATATTGTCCTTTAATAATAAAATATTTGGGATTACCACCTGGTTGGAGAGTTTTAATTGATGATTCTGCATATGAAGATGTTTGGTACGATTCTTCTTTATTAGTTGAATAAAATTTTATTTATACACGATTATTTATTTATTATTTTAGGGAGTGTACTCAAATAACGAAGAATACTTGAATTTTGGCATGTTTCCCCTAAGGGTTGGATTACCAAGTCTAACAAAAGAGGGAAACATGTTGAGGTTGATGATAACAGATCCAATGTGGTCGAGGCTAGCACCATTGCTTAAGGAATTTAAAATTCATTTTTCGAATAGAATTAGGATCTTTATGGGAGCTGTTTTTTGGAAGTTACGAACAGGAGCGCCATGGAGAGATCTTCCAACAGAATTTGGTTCCAATGAATAAAGTTTTAAATACAGGAAAATGGCTTGAAATGGAACAGGCGATTAATAACGCCATAAAAGCTAAGAAAAAAGTAACGTATGATTATGATGTAAAATATGAAGGAAATAGTAACAGACCAAGTAGTTTTAAGGTTAAGTATAGTGTTGATGGTGCTAAGCCTATTGAACATAATTGGGAAAATTTATTAGGAGGAAAATAATGTTATTAAAAAGCGAAAAAGAAATAAAAAAAGGTATTGCAGAAAAATTGTTGACAATTATCCCTAATGGGATGGTAAATATGATTATACGTTTTGAGCCATTTGAATTTAATGATGGGTATACAGTTATTTTAAATTATACCAAACCCAATGGTGAGATTTCTTATTATTCAGAAGATGATATTTTTAATAATGAAAATATAGATAATGCCAAAAATTACGTGGTCAATTTGCTTTTAAATTTTCGCAGATCGACTCAAGGAACATGGGAACGATGTTTGGTTTGGGTTAATAAAGATGGTGAATGTGATATAGATTTTGTGTACTGGTAAAAAATAAAATTAATTTAAGGAAAAAAAATGATAGAAGAACAAAAAATAATTGATGAAGTTGTGGAGTTAATGTTAGATGTCCAAGTAAACGAAGACAATCCACAAAAATTTATTTTAAAATTTAATGTAAATGATGAAAAAAAATCGGCAAAATTAAATTTTAGCTTTATTGCAAACGATGAAGAGCATAGCGCTTTGGTTGGGTTAGATGCAATAGAAAAATTTCATTGTTTATTAATGGAATTGAGAGAGCTTTTTGCAAAAAGAAAACCTTTTCATTATTGGAAATCGTGTGTTTTTGAAATTAATTTTGAATTAAAAAATTATGAATTTAATTTTGTTTATGATTAATTTATAATTGTAAAGTTTATAAATTAATCATATTTTTTTAAGTAAAAACATAGTTTAATTTTAGTAAATATATATTTTATAAAACGCTTTATAAAAAATCAAGAGGGATGTAATGCTGTCAGAGGAAGAAGAAATAAATATTAATATAGAAAAAGAAAACAATACTGCAAAATTGGCTTCAGAAAAAATGCTGAGCATCATGCCTGAAGGCATGATGAATATGATTTTAAGATTTAAAGTGAACAATCCAAAATCAGAATGTAAAGTTATTTTAAGTTACACTAAACCTAATGGATCCATTTCTCGTTTTACAGAAAATGATATTATTCTTATGGGAGATAAATTTAACGAAGCTGAAAAATATCTTGGTAACTTAATTTTAAAATTATTAAAAGACACAAAAGGAGAATGGAAAACCTGCTTTATTTGGGTAAATAAAGATGGGGTTCATGACCTGGATCTTTTTAGATAAAATATTTTAATTTTAGTTTTAATGTTTAAAAATAATTGAAAGGTTAACAATGACAAGAGATCAAGAAATTTATAATTCTATTGGAAAAATATTAAATAAAAATAAATTAAAAGATTCCGATAAAATATTATTTTATATAAAGTATCTCAATTCGCAAAGAAATGTTTGTGAAACTGGAGTGTTTTCTAAAAACAAACAAGATAAAGAGTCACAAATCACTTTGCCAGAAGACGACAAAACAGAAATGCATACATATGTTGATGAACTTTACGAATATTTTACCAATAATAATTTGCCCGATTGGAATGGTTTGTCTTTTATTTTGGATTTAAAAACAGATCAATATGATATAGATTTTATTGATGAGTGATTGAATAAAGTAAAATAAATTTTTTTAATAAAATACTTAAATAAAAAAAGAGTGTATTTAAAAATAAATGCGCTCTTTTTTTTAATGAATTAGCAAAAAAAATCAATATTAAGGATCCAGACTACAAACCTACATTAGGTGGGAAAGGACCTATAGATTCGTTAAAATCTAAAAAAGAATTCGAAGCCATGTATGGAAAAGAGAATGTAATATCGCATACTGTGCCTGATTTGGATAAGCCTAATGTTAATATGGCTGGAAGAGCGATAAATGTTGAATTAAATGATGGTAGAGTTGTAAAGGTTGTATATGAGCAAAAGGGGCTTCCTATTTTCACGTCGCATATGAAAACGGAAGTAATTTTTCCGCAAAAGACAATGTTGGAAACAAATTATAGAGAGCATTTTAAGATGGCAACAAAAGAGCTAAAAAGACAAATAGCTGAAGATCCTGCTTTAAGAAAAAAATTTACTAAACAAGAGCTACTCGATATAGAAAATGAAAAAATTAATATAGGAGAAAGTACGTGGCATCATCATCAAGATTTAGGTAGAATGCAGCTAGTGCCATCAAAAATTCACGAGGTAAGGCATGTTGGCGCTAAAAGTTTAAATCCTGAATTAAAAGAAAGAAAAACAAAAGTTAAAGTGGAGGCTACTGAGTGAAAAAAAATATAGTATTTAGATCATATGATGGAAAAATTGATGTTTCTATGGTACATGAATTTGAAAAGAAAACAGGGTTTAAATTTCCTAAGTCTTATATTAATATTATTACCAAGTATAATGAGGCGAGAATTGCAAACCATATGAATGTTTTTTATTTTTATTCAAATTTAATAGATCGTTACGAAAGCTATTCTATAGGCTGTTTTTTAGGATACAATACAGATTGTTCAATAGAATCATATTGGGAAAATATATTAGTTGACGAAGAATATGATGATGACGATGGAGAGGATTATGTAGCTCAAGCACCATTTCCTAAAAATGTTATTCGATTTGCAGTTGATCCTGCAGGAGAAGGGATCTGTTTTGATTACCGTCATGATCCTAAAACAGATAATCCTAAAATAGTGGTGTGGCACCATGAAGCAGAATCTGGCTCAAGTTCTGAATTATCGTTTGTAGCAACAAGTTTTGATGAGTTTTTAGATATGTTGTATGACAGAAATTCAGCAGCAGGAAAGATATACAATGAAGAGCTTTTTTGGAAAAACCGAGAAAACCGTCGCAAAGAAGCGTTAGAAAATCAATAATAAATTAAAAATAAAAAGCGTTAAAAAAGGTAAATTTAGTATGCAAAAAATAACAGAATTTGAAAACAAATACAGTTTAAAACTCCCCGTGCATTATAAAAATTTATTAAAGGAACATCATTATTTAAAAGTGCGGGTGCATTATACCACCAATGTGCAAGAAGTGATAAATAACGATGATAAAGAAGATTACGTTGGTTATTTAGTTACTTTTACAGAGTATGTAGAAGATATGTATGCCATGGAATATGAAATAAAACATAATTCAGATGTATTTTTTAATAATAAACTGATTCCTTTTGCAAAAGATCGTAAGGGTAATTACAATTGCCTCAGTTACTTAAACGGATTGCCAGACTCAGAACCATCTGTGGTATATGTAAAGTTAGGTAACATTGAAGGTAAAAAAATAATCGAAAAAATAGATTATGTTGCCAATAGTTTTGAATGTATTTTACCCACTTTAACAGAAAAGTTACCTGAAATTGATGTTTATGGTACGTCATCAGCTTTAAAAGTAAATGTTTCTAACGAAAAAAAACTATTATTTAAAGAAAATCCGTATTCGCAGTTTGGGGAGTATTTGGATAAAAATTATTATACCAATAAATATTTTGAAATTAAAAATAAAAAAGGAGATAGTTTTTTAAATTATTTAGAAAAAATCAACCCAAAACGCTACCAAAACCTAATGCAAACTATCAATAATAGTCTTCGCGACGAAGAGATGCATTTTCTAAAAGAATTTAAGCAAGAAGCCTCTACTCCTGCATTTACCCAATACGCCAAATGCGTGGTAAAAGGGCTAAACCCCGAAGAGTATATTTTTAGAGGCTTAACGTTAAAAAATATGCCTTCAACTCGCACTGAGCATGAAATTTTAACGGATATCGCTCAAGTTTTATACAATACTGTTCCCGATGATTTTATAAAAATTGTATTTAATGGTGCTCTTGCACCTACTGGCCGTAATGCAAAATATTTGTTTGATGCGTTTGACGCCGAAGACAAAATGAAAATTTATGACATTGATGAATTGAGTTTTGTAAACTTAACCATGTTGTTTTCAGAATTGCGTCAGTATTTAACTGATCAATACGAGCGTCCTTTAAGGGAACTGAGAATTTATTATTATATTGATAAAGCTAAAATAGAAAAACAATATTTTTATTATACGCCGTCCACTAAGTTTTTAACATAAGCTTGCCTTAGGTTTTGAATTCATAATTGACTTGACAATTTTTTGTGTTAATTGATTCCAACCACTAGAGCATTTTTGAACGAGATCTTCATAATCTTTATAAATTTTAAATGATAAGTGATTCCTTTTAAAATAACTCCATAACCTTTCAATTGGATTTAACTCTGGAGAAAATGAAGGTAAAAAAATAAATGATATATTTTGGGGTAAAATTAATTTTTTGCTTTTATGTGCACTAGCTCCATCTAGTATCATAATAATATGCTCATTCTTAGGTACGGTCTTGGAGTACTCATTGATAAAAATTTGCATGTTTTCAACATTTAAATTTGGTAATATCATTCCAAAATATTTGCCCGTATCTTTGTTAGCAGTAGCATAAATCCATGAGTTTAAATAACCCATTTGAGTTTTAAATTCTGGTCTGATTGGGAAAGGACTCCAAATACCAGATTTTATTGTCATTTGTCCAAATCGTGATTCATCTTGAAAATCTATGTTTATTTTTTTTCCTGGATTTTTTACTTTAATTTCATTAATTTTATTTGGTAAATCTTTAATCCATTCGGCCATTTTTTCTGGGTCATTTTTTATATGCTTTGTTCTTGGAACAACTCTTCTTATTAATGTTCTTTGAAGGAACTTGTATAACCCACTTTTACTAAATTTTTTTTTAATTTCGTTTTGGATTCTATAATACTATTTATTATTTGGGCATGAACAACTTTTTCCTCATTAAATTCAGAATTTAATTGAATGATTTCAGTTTTTAAAATTTCAACTTCTTCTTTATTTACAAAGGATGGACGACCAGAACGTGGTTTATCAAGTAAAAAATAAATACCATTATTCTTATAGTTTGAAACCCAATAATTTGCCCGTCCTCTTGAAAGGCATAATAAAGTTTCAATCTTTTTTTCAGAAAATCCTACGGAATATAAAAAAATTATAAATAATCGACGTAAAAGATTAAAACTTAATTTATTTTGAGGTATTCTCTTTAAATCATCCATAAGTTGTTGTACATTATTCATTGTGCTGCAGTGTCCTTTTATAAAAGAAAGTACGAATGTTAACTGCAGCATATCCTGTTTTCAATATTCATCAATTTCCGTATAAATATTTATTTTTGGTTATCTATGTTGCCAACAAACTTAGTGGACGGCGTATTACTATCAAATGTATGATGATCATTAAAAATCAAGTCATATTTTTTTGAACTATTTTTAAGGGGGTGAGTGAATTTTACGCAACCCCCTTTGTTTATTTATTTTAGTTTTTTAAAAATTTGTTTACGCTGCTTCGATTGTTATTTTAAATTTAAGTTTGTCTTTCTCAAGAATTTCTTCGAGAGCAAGCTTAACAAATATCAATTGATCATAGCCTAATTTTTTTGCAAACAGGGCGACTCTGCCAGGACTAATGCCTTTTCTTCCATTTTCGATATCGGATAAATTTTGTTTTGAAATACCAAGTTTTTTTGCAAATTCTAGTTGAGTCAACTCATCACATAAACGTAACGAGCGCAATAGTTGCGATAAAGCAAGAGGTTTTCCGCCTCGCAATTTTTTTAAAACTTCAGTCGCATCCATTGATTTAGTACTCATGTTTGTTTACCTCCTCTATGCTGACAAATTCGATTTGTTTATCTTTTTTTTCTATATATATTGCACGGTATGCTTTATTTAATCTTATTGATCTTTCGCCTTTTCGTTTACCTTGAAGAGGTTCATCATGGAAGCTTTTTATTTTTCTTATTTCTCTTAAACCATCATAACCCATAATTCTAATTTATCGCGACAATGTGATGGTATAAGTGTAAGATCTTTAGCTGCTTTTTTTGTAATTTCTACCTTGAAAATATCCACAAGACCTCCATCTAAATAAAAGTACTCCTTGCAGTAGTATTTGTCAACAAAAAATCCTCAAGCGTCACCCGGAGCGTGATAGACGAAGGCGTACTTGAAATCCGCAATGACAAAAAGCAATTGGCGCTCACAGGCAAAACAATACGAATCTGCCGCCAAATGGGCGCCTGGGGGCGAATACCGTCAGGTTGCCACAGCACTTGCCGCAGCGTTTACAGGCAACCTCAGCGCCATAGGAAGTGAGTTGCCACAAAGTTTTGCGGCCAATTATTTGCAAAGCATCGGTGCCAAAAAGATTAAATAATTTGAGAATTTAGATTAGTTTTTCAACTTAATCTTCTAAGCAAGGCGCGAAAGTAGATATTCTAAACAAAAGAAAAATGAATTAGGATTATAAAATGAATAAAGTTGAAGAGCAAAAAGCGATAAGCTTAAAGTCTGGCACATTGTACATAGAGTGCCCGCTAAACTTAAAAGTTGGAATAAGTAAAAATATTTTAAATAAAGAATTAACAATGCCAATAAACGCTATGCGTTACCTCCCTTCAAAGGATACAACAGGTTGGTATATTTGGGCAGGTGAAGAGTTTTCTGAAAGTAATGATTTTTTTGTTGCATTGCATGCAGAACATTTAGAAAAATATTGTCCTTTAATAATAAAATATTTGGGATTACCACCTGGTTGGAGAGTTTTAATTGATGATTCTGCATATGAAGATGTTTGGTACGATTCTTCTTTATTAGTTGAATAAAATTTTATTTATACACGATTATTTATTTATTATTTTAATAAATTTGGAGATATTTTTATTGTTATGCTAGAAATTTGTTGCTACTTATAAAATTGATAATTCAGCTTTTGAATCTAAATCATTTGATAATGTTCCTGGAGGTAAGAAAAAATGACAAGAGATCAAGAAATTTATATCGATATTATTAAACTATTGTATCAAAACAGTTTAGAGGATACAAAAAAAATATCAATGCAGGCTGAGTTGCGAACACCAGAAGGTGATGTTTGTGAGTTTGAACTTTTTTGTTATAATCAAGCCGATCAAAAAGAAAGGGTTAGCATGCAAGGAGTAATTAGTTTAAAAATACTTAGACTTCTAGCAGAACTCCGAGAATTTTTCTTAAAAAACAATCAACCTTACTGGAAGGGTTGTAATTTTGAAGTAAATTTAGAGGCAGGCGGTTATGAAGTGAATTTTATTTATGAATAATAAATATTTTAGATTCAATTAATTTTTAAAAATAAATACGCTCTTTTTTTTTGTTTCATTTTTATTTTTTAAATTAAAGCGGAAGTTAAAATTTAATAATCGCAGGTAGTTCAGATAAATTATCAACCAGAATCATTAAAAATATCAGAAAATTTGTTATCATTTATACCAGATGTAATGATTAATGCAATTGTAAATTTTAGAGTGCAAGATAATTATACACCAATTGTTGTCAATTTTACTTATTCAAAATGGGTTTTAAAAACTCATACATATAAAAAGGAGCAATTAAATAAACAAAAAATCAATGAATCTAAAAATTTTATAGAAAAAAACTTTTATTAATAAGAAAAAATACAGACGATTATTACGATTCATTCATGTTTTGGTAAATAGAAAAGGTGAATTTTAGATTAGTTTTTATTGATAAAAAATTAAAAATAAGGAACCAAAAATTCGCGGTCGTGATCAAAAGAAACTTGTTAATTTGGCATTGCATATGAAGGTTGAAGCAATATTATCTGTATCCAATTTAATGTAGCGGAGTTATTACAAATGTAAAAAAAAGAGCGAAATAAGATATTGGATTTGAAACTCGAGAAGGAAAAGTTGATATTTTTTTAGTACGTGAATTTAGAAATAAAAGTGCGTTTAAATTTCCACAATATTATATAGATATTACTACATATTATAATGAAGCTATAATTAAAAATCACATCGATAATTTTTATTTTTATTCTTAGATAGGTAAGCTATATGCGATGTTTTTTATTTTAAGATAATTGGTAATTTTTTTATTTTTTATTTATATATTCTTCATTAATACCAGAATATTTAGCAAAATTTAGAACAGAAAATATTTCTTTATTTTGAGACGTTAGTAAAACTAAATTAGTTTTTAAAAAATTATCAATCTCAATATTAACTTTGTCTAAAAACAATAAATAAGACTCATAAGATTCAATCTGCTTTGCTTGAAAAAATATTGCAAAAATTGCTTTAATGTAATCGGTTATAATTTCATCTTCCATTTTTTCTGTTGAAGAGAATATTCGAGAAAAACTAAAACATGAACTTTTTTGAACATCAACTTTTTCTTTATTAAATTTTTTAACTTTATTTAAAAAGCTATTACATAACTCATTAAGAGCATACTGGGATTCAGCAATACCTTTAAGTTTTTCTTTATTAATACGCGAAATATGATACATAGACTCAAGGGGGTCTGACTTTCTTTTTAAAATAAAATAATCATAAACCAATGAATAAGGTTTATTACGGTAATTTTTTTCGAATTCTTCGAAATCATTACAAATATCTTTCCAAATATTTTGATAATTGCCAGAAATAGACTTTTCAAAATTGTAAGAAAATATTTTACTAAATAATTGAAATGGATTTAAATAAAAATTATCAATAATAGAGCTTGTAAAAATATTATTCCACAGTTTATTAATTACAAATACCACACCTAAACCATAACAAGCCACATTAAAATAAGACGATATTTTAGATATTAAGTTCATAATTTTTTTGTATTTATCTTTTGCAGAAACTGAAGTTGTTAAAAATAAAATTCCATCTATTGCGCTTAAAAACAAATAAAGACCAATATCAAGCTCAGTTGATTTTTGATTTAAATTTTTAAAAAAATTATCGATTATAGGAGAATGAGCGGCTATATTTCTAATTTGAGAAGAAAATGAAAAAGTACTGCCTAATGCAAGCATATTTTCTGTAATATCATCTTTTATACTTTTACTACCTTCAGAAATACCTTCAAGCTTTGACAAATCATCTACTCTTTCTTTTTCTGAGTATAGTGAGAGTTTAATTAAATTAAAGTAAACATCTGAGTAGTTATTTTTACATATCTCATATAAAATTTTTTGAATTTTTTTATCAACATAATTTTCATTATATTTTTGTTTATAATACCGTAAAAAAATCTTAAACTCAGAGCTTCCTCTAACAAGCGTTGCCATTTCAACAGTCAAAACTTTAAAAGAATTTAACTGAACCCGTAAAGTATTTTCTAAAATATTTCTCCTATTAAAGTAGCTTAAACATTTATAGTAATTTAACTTAATATGGTTCAATTTATTATCAACAATCTCATTTTTTTCATTCGTTTTAAAACTAGAAAAAATTCCTTTATTTGATATATAATCATTTTCTAAAATATTAATTTCTTGTTTTATTTTTGCATAATACTTAAAAGAATTACACAAATAAAAATTAAAATCTTCTATTTTACTATTAACTTTTCTTAATTGAAGTAAAATATCTTTTAGTTTTTTATAATCATATTTATCAACCAATAATTTTTCTTGGTTGAACTTATAGTAACTCGTATTTTTTAAAAAAACTTTATACAAATTTTTAAATAATAAAACACTTTGATCTAAAATAATAAAATTTTTATATGATTCTAAAGATACGACTTCTGGTAATACCGTTGCAGCACTTAAACCAGAAGTTACACCCATAAGCATAAAAGAAAAAATTATATTATGCAACCTAATAACATGAGACGCATAATAATTAAAAATCTCATCATCAGTTAAAGTTAAGTAAAAATCACTTCTATCAGCCACACTTCTATTATTACACTGCTTAACAATTTGAGAATTTAAATTTTCAAAAATTTCATCTAATTTATATTTATCAAAAATATTTTCTAAATCTTTTTTTATTTCTAACATTTCTGGATAATAAAATTTAAAACTTGCTTTTGGTAAATTTTTATTTTTATCATAAATGTTTTCCAAAATATTTTTTAAATAAATTAATTCTTCATACTCAATTGTAACTTTAGGAGTATCCTGCAAAGGCTTAAAGCCTAAACCATTTATTATGTTATCAAAATCTTTTCTTTTAACAAGATTAATATGGTTTTCAATAACTCTGTAATTAAGAGAGTTTTTTTGTTTAGTATTTGCTATGTTACCAAATTTTTTGTGTAACTCACTTAAGATATTATCTAAACTAAATTTTAATTGCAAAAAATCATCAATTTTTATACTTATTTCATAAGAGTCATTTTTAGGTTTGTAACCTAATTTGGCAAATTTTTGCAATTCTTCAGGTAAAATAATTACCCTTGATTTCTCCATTGTATTTGGTTTATAACCATCTAATACTTCTCTTACCTTAGCAAACGAGAATTCAAATTTTTCAAGAAAATTTATTGTTGACTGATTTGTTCCAATGATTGTTAAAATTTTTTTTGTATTTTTTTTATTATACCAGATATTAACTAAAATATTATGTTTTTTTAAATTATTTAATATCAGGTTATTTTGATTTCGATGAAACTCTGCACGCTCAAAATACCAAAGGCTCTCTAAATAGTTAATACAAATTTTAACTAAAATTTTATAATACTCATTGATATCTGGGTAATTAATTTTTGCTTCATCAATAAGGTCTTGCTTGTTATACTTTTTTATAAGCTTTGCTGTCGTATTTTCACCCAAATCTAAACAACCATTATTTGTATTCATTTGACAACACCATATTTATATAAATTTATTAATTTTAAATAAATTATCAAAATAAAGAAAGAAAAAAGACTACCAAAAACAGAATAGTTGATTACCAAAAATTTTTCAAATGAAATTTTTAATTACTTACCAATACAAAATGTCGAAAAGATTTTTTCATATACTTGGTCTATATTAATTTCTCCCACAATTTCCTGAATGGATTGTCTTGCAAAATTAATAACAGACGAAATTTTTTCGGGAAAATCATGTTTATTTATGAGATTTTCGGCTTCTTGCAAATATTGGATAGCATGCAAAACTTTATCTCTTTGTCTGGCTGAAATCAGGGTAGGATTCTCTCCTTTGGCAAGAAATCCGGTCAAACTTTGATGCAAGTCAACAAGATAACGCGATAAGTTTTCTGTTTCTATTTCAGAAATTATCACAAATTTTTTAGTAATGGCTTTACTATCTAAGGTAGGAATATTGAGTTGATTAAACAACTGCGCTTCATCTTGTAGGATTTTTTGTATGATATCATTCGAAAATAAATCTTTTTTACTTAAAATAACAAGAACTTTTTGCTGCGATGCTATAGTTAAATTTTGTAATAATTCGTTAATTTGATCAAAAATAAATTTTGTGACGGTTTCACTTGAGCATTGATGCACATCAATAACTAAACAAATAATATCTGACTGCCCTAAAGTTTGAATACTTCGTTGCACACCAATTTTTTCGACAACATCTACCGTATCACGTATTCCTGCAGTATCAATCAATACAAAATCTTTGCCATCAATAATCAACCTATCTTCTAAAACATCTCGAGTCGTGCCAGGTATATGAGTGACAATAGCACGTTCGGAGCGTAACAACGCATTATACAAACTTGACTTACCCGCATTTGGCTTGCCAATTAATGCCACTTTAACACCTTCACGCAACTTTATACCGCTCGAGTAAGTATTGAGTAAAAGCAACAGTCTTTCCATCGATTGTTGCATCTGAGGTCGCAAAGAACTGGGCTCGTAATCGCCAACTTCATCGGGCGCAAAATCAATGTGTGCTTCTAAGTAAGAAAGTATTCCAATAAGTTGTTCACGAATGAGCTCTGTTTCCTGTGTTAACACCCCAGCAACAGCTTGCCGTGCTAACGTTACACCACCAAAGGTTTCGGCATGAATCAGTTGATTTATCCCCTCGGCTTGCACCAAATCGAGTTTGCCATTTAAAACAGCTCGTTGCGTAAATTCTCCAGGTTGCGCATCGCGCATACCGAGCTGTCGTAAAAAACTATGTAGCTTTGCAGAAATCAATGGGTTTCCGTGCACAGACACTTCGAGTACATCTTCTCCCGTATAGCTTTTAGGGGCGGGGAAAAAAGTTACCACAACATCATCAATCACTTCCCCTTGCTGATTTTTAAAATAAACATAACGAGTTATTGGAACACCATTTGTTTTTAATAACAAATCTGCAAACGGAACTGCTCTCGAACTGTTTGGCACGCATAAGTAGGGAGATAAGACACTCAAAAGATTTTGGCCAGAAATACGGTGCACATGAATTGCGCTGCGCACCGGAGGTGAAGCAAGAGCAAAAATACTATCAAATTGTGAATTCAAAAACTTAATCCTTTTTAATGACCTATTGCATCACTCTTCTTTATCTAAAGCAGAACGATCACTGCCAGAAATTGTATGTGAATGAATATCTTTTTCATACCCACTTTTGCTCTTTGAAAATGCACCAACTCTTTTGGGGTCGGCATTCTTTTCATGCGACATTTCGTGAGGACGTTTTTTATAATTTTTTTTGTGAAACTTTGCGGGAGCCGCATTTGGCTCCGCAACATTGTCTTGATTAAACTTTTTTGGCGCCGCTCTGTGCACAGAAGAATTTTTTTTATGACCTGAAGACGCATAACGCTTTTCTGTCGCATAAATTACCAAACGTCGTTTATCACCACTTCCAACGCTGCGGGTTGCAACACCCATCACTCCATCTAAAGCAAGATGAATCACTCTACGCTCTTGACTGCTCTTTGAAGACAAAATCACACTTTTTCCAGTTTTCTTAACTTTTTCTGCAAGTGATTTGGCCATCAATATCAGACGCTCTTCACGTTTTTCAGCAGAAATTCCTGCATCCAATTCAATGCGCGACGACACATCGCCAAGCTTTTTTTGTGCAATACGTTTAAAAACATGTTCAAATGCCAAAGAAAGCTTATCGCTTTTGCTTAAATATTTTTCAATTCGAGCATCCGAAACACAAACACGCACTTCATTTTCTTTTTGTTGATAAACAATATCAACCGTTTCTTGAGAAATGTCATAAGCAGAAAAAAAGAGTTGTTGATATGTTGTAAACAACGCTTCAACGTCTTTATCGGCATACGTTAAAATCAAACGATTTGTTGCATTGCTAGACTCTGCATGTTCGCTACCTAAAAAGGTTTTAGAATTGCCGCCAAAAGGAGACAAATTGGGTTTTGAAGGAGTCACTTTGCCTAATGTTTGACGGACAACTTCTCGCGCAGCTGCTTGAAGATCAGTTTTTGCGGTTTCAACCCAAGCTTCAATGCGAATTGAACGATTAAAAATTCGAGATAATAAACCTCCAGAAGGTTGTTGCAGAACATTATAGCAAACTAAATCTTTCTCAATTGCAAAATCTCTAGCAGCCTTATCAAGCGCTTCTTCTAGAGTTTTTCCTGTGTATTGCTTTTTGTTCATGAATACTCCATGAGTCGGATTATTTTAACACCTAAAACAATATATTTTAGGTACATATACAAAATTGAGATCGACTTTGCCAATCTCAATTTTAAGTTTACTTTATTTTAATCATGCTTTCTTATAATAACGTGTCAGGAAAACCTGCCTAATGATAGAAAGTAATGTATTGGTAATAATGTATAATGCCAATCCTGATGGATAAAAAATCATCAACACAGAAAACACAATAGGAATTATTTTCATCATTTTAGCCTGAGTGGGATCCATCGATGGCATTGGCATCATTTTTTGTGAAGCAATCATAAGAGCAGCCATAAGAACTGGCAATAAAAAATAAGGATCGTGTTGTGTTAAATCTTTAATCCAGAAATAAAATGGGGCTTGGCGCAATTCAAACGTGTGTCTAAAGCAAGAATCTAATGCAAAAAACACAGGAATTTGCGGCAACAATGGCAAACAACCACCTAAAGGATTGGCACCGCCTTTTGCCATTAATGCCATCATTTCTCGGCTTGCCATCTGTTTGTCGTCTTTATACTTTTCTTGAATTGCTTTCATTTCGGGTTGCAACTTTTGCATTTTTTGCCCCGAAGCAAACGCTTTGATATTTAGTGGCAAGAAAAGAATATTTAACATGATAGTTAAAATAATAATCGCAGTACCCCAATTTGCAACAATACTATGAATAAAAGACATCAAATGATACATTGGACGCGCAATAATTTTAAGAAATCCGTAATCAATTGTTTCGCTCAAATGATATTGGTCGTAATTTTTTAAAATGGTTTCGTTTTTAGGGCCAATATAAATTTTATAATTAAATTCTGTTGCTTGACCAGGGCTTAAATTTACGGGTTGTTTGACCCATGCCTCATACATTGTTTGATCAATCGCAGAATGCAGATCTTTGCGTAAATTATAGTCTGTACGAAGCGCTTCAAAACCAATTGGAGTTTGCGTTAATGGTATTACAGTATTCATCCAGTACAAAGAATCGGCTGTCATCCAACTAAAAAAGCTGCTTGATTCGCTTAATAACAATTCGTAGCTTGCTTTTTCTTCGAAAGGAGTTGTCTTACGGTTTACAGTGCCATCGGGTAACCGCACTGCAACAGAGTGGTATTGAGGCGGCACAGCCGAAAACATCCCAGAACCATGGTTGCGGTTGTCAGATGTTGCGCCAATTTCAAAATCAACACTTGTATTTTGAAATTGTTGCGAAATATTTTTAACAATGATTTGCAAATCACCGTCGTAACGATCGGGAGAAAATTTAAAAATTCTTGTAATTTCTAGTCCATTAGACCGCTGCACAATTTTAATAGCACCATCTGTGGTTTTCATGATTCCGGCAGGTTGATTGCGCAGATCAATCACATTTTTTGCACGCAAACGAAAGCCATAAGCCTTACAAATATTGTGATTTTCAATCACAGAAACTGGTGTAGAATCATTGTAAGCAATTTTCTCTCCAAGCATAAGATTATCACTGATACAGCCTCCAGTTGGCGTGAATGCCAAATCAATGCGATCGCTTTTTATAAAAAGATCATCAAGGTTTGCAACTTTTAATGGTTGTGGTGGCTGTTCTGCTGCACTTGCACCAAGCTCCAATGGTTTTTGCTTTGGAATGCCTGACGCTGCATCATTGTTGGCTAGATTTTGCGTACTAGAGCCCACAACACCCTGATCTGCCGTAGTAGTCGCATTCATTTGTTGTTGAATATAATAATTTTGTACCGCGACATACCCACCAAACAATACAAAAAGGCCTAACATAAAACCAATTGTTTCTTTTTTCACATTAATTCCCGTTCTTAATTTAGTTTAACGTCAAGGGAGATCAACCCCGCCTTGATGAAATGGATGGCACTTGCAAATTCTAATCGCTGTTTTACTGAGTCCTTTAGCTGCTCCATATTTTTGAAACACCTCTAGGCTATATTGAGAACAACTGGGATAGAATCGACAGCGTGCACCGAGTGCTGGAGAAATACACCTCTTATAGATCTTGATCAAGAATACAGCCACAAGAACAATTGCATTATCCAACTTTCTATGCATCTTCACGCTCATTTTGTAAAACTGTACAATTTGCTAGCACTTTTTGAATTGCGGTTTGCACAATTTCATAGAGATCCTCCCACTTTGCATCTAGCACATTTCTATTTGCCATAAATAACACTTGTATTTCAATACCTAATGGCAAAACTGCGTTTTTTAAATAGCAATGCAGTGCTGCCTTCAAACGACGGCGTGCACGATTTCGCTGAACTGCTCTTTTATGCACACCTTTTTTTGAAGCCACAATGGCAAACTGAAACAACGCGCGCGGATTGTGAGTTTTTTTTATAGACATATAGGTTAAAAAATAACGGGTTTTAAACTTTGTCGCAGAAGCATAAAATTCTGCAAAATTTTTGATTTTAGTTACAGAAAAAAAAGTTGAAGTTATCATTTATAAGTGTTGTCCTTTTTGGCACTAAAGTCACAATCTACGCACAATTCTCGGTATGCTATAAAAATAAACCATCTTTGAAAACCCCGAGGGAAATATGGTTGCGAGGGTCATCAGAGCATCTCTCAAGCACGTTGCCTACAGTCAAGTCAGGCTTAACTTAGTTAGACTTGGGATAGCAACCTATGTTTTGTTCTTTGTTATTTTGGCACGTGGGATCGAAGGGATAGGCAAACTCTCCAATATAATTGGAAAAGTCAGCGTTATCCGTTCTGGCCAAATGTTTCCTGCTGATAAAGATTTTATTCTTTACGAAACAGATGAGTTGGTGACTTACGAAAAAACTGCTGCAAAAATATTATTTCACGATGGCAGTAGTGTCATGGCATTTCAAAACGCTCATTTAAAATTGATTGAATATAAAATAAAACCTCGCTCACAAACAACTCAGGATGTAGAATCTGCCATTGATGTTATCAAAGGTAAAGTTAGATTTTTTGTTAAACCTCAAGAAGAAACAGAAAATAATGTTGGCAAAACAGATGCAAAATTTAAAACATCAAACTCTGTAATGGGAATTCGAGGCACCAGTGGTTTTATTGATGCTACCTTTGAAGGAAGTACACAAGTAATTGTCTTAACAGGAGTTGTTGAGGTTACAAGCTTGTCAGATCCCAGTAAATCCGTTTTTGTCCCAGCCAACCGATTTTCTGAAATTGTTGGAAACAAAGCGCCTAGCTTTCCCAAAGCGATTCCTCCAATGATTTTAAACCGATTAAACACTGATGCAACGACTTTAGATCCAAATGTTAAACGCGAAGAAGAAAAATATAAAAAAGGCAATAATAATGAAAACAAGCCTAGTAACGAATCGGGTTCCAATAATAATTCTTCTAAATATAAAGAATCTGCTGCAACAAATAGCGATATTAACGAACAAAAAAAACAAGTTTTTAATCCCGATGGGTCGAGTGCTGTTGTAAGTACAAATAATAGCTTAAATGAATTGCTTGTAAAACAAGGCAACCCTTCATTGCGACCAACAAGTTATGGCAACTACGAACCAATTAAAAAATCTCTAGAACAAACTACAAATTTATCAGACAAAATTAATAAACAAGTTGAAAATGTTGTGCAAACTGTAACAACGCCACAAATTCGATCGGTTAATATCATTGTCAATACACCAACTTTACCATGACAGGGTGACTATGAATGCAAGTAAAATTTTTAAAGATATCTATGCTCATTTAAAAATCATAGATAAAAGTCATAAAACAATTGAATTGTTAAATGCATCGATCAATTTAACTTCCCAAGAAGAAATCATTGCCCCTTTACAAAAAGAATTTTTAGTCATCGAACTTACCTACACGTATCTTCACTTTGGATTTAGTATTTTTTCAAACTCAAGTATTGAACTTTTAATAAAAGAAATGCATAGAGTATCTGGAACAAACCAAAAATTTATTAAAAACTGGTTAAATATCAGTAGTGATTTAATTTTACAAGAAATTTCTATTAACGAAAAAGAAACATTAATTGAGAGTAATATTCTTGAAGAAGTTTTTTCTCAAGAATTTGTTAAAAGAATTTTTTGTTCCGAGCAAGACGAGGATTATTTAACAGGAATGGGAATTTATCCATTTGATCTTATAGAAAAAATTAGAACAATTTCAAGAAATAAAATTGCAAAAATAACTTCTAAAGAAAATCAAATTTATGATGATACTATTTTAGAAAGTGAAGAATACTTTTTAGATGATTATCCTTTTATAAAAAAATCAATTTTTGAACATCTCAACCAACTCAACTCCGATCCTTTGTCTTTATTATCTTGGCGATTAGAATCATTTATTAATTTTATTCAACAAGATAATGGCATGATTTTTTTACTAAGAGAAATTAACAATAAAAAGAAAATAGACTCTAAAAAATTTATGGCAATTGTTTCTTTACTGGTTCCACATAGCGATGAACATGGAAATTTATTGCTACCCCATACTCCTATCTCGCCTTTACAAATTGCAAAACTTTTTTATCCTGAATTTAAATCTGATAAATTTCAAATTGATATTTTAAAAAACTGGATCCCCCTGCATAATGAACAAGAGATCAAATATGAAATAGAAAATATTTTAGAACTTGGAGTGAATTATGGTCTCTTTTTTAAGGTTCCCAACGGAAATAAAAAATTTTCTTATGGCTTAAGCGATAAAGGTTTAAAAATAATAAAACCATTTCATAATGTTCTTACAGATACTATTTTAAAAAACTCTATTGACCTTTCTCAGTAAGCAAACTAGCTTAAATAACCATATTTTTTCTTTGCCTTTTTGAAAGGTAGTTTTTCATGCCCCGTCCCGTTATTGATCATCATGAAACAAACGATTGTTATACAATTCGAGTAACAAAACCTAGCCTAAAATATATTGATTTCTTTTTAAAATTAAAATGTTCCGCAGAATTGGTTGCAACTGGTTTTTACCCAAACGGAAAAGAAATTTCTGAAACACAAGGTGCGTTTGAAGCAATACGCCATAAATTAAAACTTAATTACTTAGATAACTCTGTCGCAATAGTTGTTGTCGGCGATGGTTACAATCCCAGAACAGGCTATTATATCGCTTGCATGACCAATTGGCAGATCTTCTCAGTAGACCCTGCTATGACACGTGATTACAAAGACATTGTCGAAAAAATTAAAAAAAGAAATAATATTAAAATTTTTCCTCAACCCATCGAAGAGTGTGAGTTTGATATTTCACAATTTAAAACAGTTGTTTTATTGTTTGTGCATTCACACGCCAGTTTAAAAGCAAGTGTCAATTCACTTAAAAATAGTGAATCTGTTGCCATACATGCTGTTTCTATGCCTTGTTGTTTTGATGATGACCTTGGAATACCGTATAATTTAAAATTTGATGATCCCTTTGTGGTTTCTGTACATCGAACTCTATTTATTTACAAAAATATTTTACAGCATTTTTCTTAACACTATTCATCAAACGCTTTAGAAATTGCATCAATCACTCTATCTCTATCAATTTCTTTCTTGTTTGCACTATCTCCTCTGCTAGGCTCAGTATTTAATTCTCTTTGAAGCACTAAAAAAATTGTTGCATTCTTAGAAACTTTGATCGAAAAAATCATAAACCAAATCAAACCAAAAACAAAAAATAAAAAAACGTATTTTAATAATGTCGCCATAAATAAAAAATCTCCTCACTTATCATAGCGATATAAGTAGGAGATTTGGAGTCAAAATTTTGAACGAAACTAAGAAAAATAAAGTATTTGTTGAACTGAAAAAACTCAGTTTGCTCTACGACCTCTTTCTAAATCTTCTTGATGTCGCAGCGAATAAAGCGCCCAAGGTTGAATTTGTAAACGTTTAAAGCCAATAGGATCCCCGGTTCCTTCGCATAAACCATAGGTTCCATCATTTGCATCAATTTTTCTAATAGCTTTTTCAATTAAAGAAATTTTAGCTCTATTGGCCTCAGCGAGCTTTATGTTCACTTCTTGATCGGTTTCCACTGATGCAAGATCGGTTTCATCGGAGATATCATCACGACTAATTTCAAATGCTCCTTCATTCTTTCGTGCAATTTCCTTTGCATACAATTCATCCCGCAATTTAGAAAGAATTGCTTTTAGTTCAATAATCTCTGCACGAGTTAATTCTTGTGGTTGAGAAGGTGTTTTAGGCGGCATCGTATTTTGTTCTCCTACACAGCACTAATACCAAAATAACAATGGTATGACTTTATGGGATACAAATTAAAACCTCAAAGGATACATGAGATTTTTTAATTTGTGGGTATGATTTACCATACCGGGAAATTGACATACACTATATACTTACCAATAGTCTAGGGATAATACGCATACTCTCTTTCAAGAACAAAGCCAAGACTAAAAGGATTATAGTTTATGCCCGGCAATAACTTAGTACAAGGTATTCAAGAATGCTTAAATTTTATTGAAGGACAGTGGACACAACCTGCCGAGACATTAGGAGCTGTTATAAGCCCATTAACCGGCAAACCACTTGCAAAAACTTTTAGAAGTTCTAGTGCTTGTGTCAATAAAGCTGTTCTTGCCGCAAAATCAGCGCAGATGTCCTGGGCACAATGGAGCCTGCGCGAACGATCCACTATTTTTTATAAATTTAACATTTGGATAACTGAAAATTTACAAGAACTCATACAAACAATTAGCATGGAGTGTGGCAAACTTCCCGAAGAAGCGCGAGATGGATTGTATAAAGGAATGGAAATTATAGAGTTTGCCGCAAGTCTACAAAACCATGATATTATGGCAAAAATGCAAGTTTCTCGAGGTGTTTTTTGTGAGTTCCGGCGTGAGCCTCTCGGAGTTGTTGCTGGCATCACTCCATGCAACTTTCCAGCAATGGTTCCACTTTGGATGATTCCTATTGCAATTATGACTGGTAATAGTTTTATTTGGAAACCCTCAGAAAAAACTCCTATGACCTCTATTTTACTTTGTGAAGGCCTAAAATCTTGCGGATTACCCAACGGAATTTTAAGTGTTGTTCAAGGAGATAAAACCACTGTTGACGCACTGTGCGATCACAATGACATTCAAGCTATTGGGTTTGTTGGGTCTTCACCCGTTGCAAAATATGTTTATAGCCGCGCAACTCAAAATGGAAAAAGAGCCCTGACCCTTGGTGGTGCCAAAAACCATATCATTCTTATGCCCGATGCCCAGCCAGAAATTGCTGTCGATGGAATTATTGCCTCTTTTTCTGGCTGTGCCGGACAACGGTGTATGGCTGCAAGCGTCTTGCTGGCAGTTGGAGACACCAATAAAATTATTCACGAAATCGCAAAAAAAGCCGCAAATTTTAAAGCAAGGCAAAATATTGGAGCGATTATCACCAAACAATCACTCGAAAAGCTTGTTAACGCAATCGAAAAAGCCGTTGCAGAAGGGGCTCGGTTGCTGGTAGACGGGCGCAATCCAACAGTTGCCAAAGAATATTCTAACGGCAATTGGCTCTGCCCTACAATTCTAGATGAAATTTCACCAAATAGTTTTTGCGCTCAAGAAGAATTATTTGGCCCTATACTTTCTATAGTGCGCTGTCATGATATAGAGCATGCAATTAAAATTGAAAATCACAATCGTTATGGCAACGCAGCCTCTGTTTTTACATCACGAGGCGACATTGCTGAATATGTGACGAATCATGCCAAATCAGGAATGATTGGCATCAATATCGGAATCCCTGTTCCACGCGAACCCTTTTCTTTTGGAGGAATCAATGACTCTAAATTTGGGCATGGAGATATGACAGGACATTCTGGTGTCGATTTTTGGAGTTTAAAAAAGAAAGTTACAACAAAATGGTTTCAAACCCAAACAAAAAACTGGATGTCGTAATGCAAAAGGGAGGTGCGCAATATGGCACATTCAAGTCATGTTTTATTAACTTCGCATCCTGCTCGTATTTTTAAACTTGCAGCACCTTTAAACTGGGGAGATCCCGATCCTTTAATCCGTGGCCCCGTAGTGGCTTCTTTAACAAAAAGAGAACACAGAAATGCAATTGGAACCCATAGCGGCAGTTACTCTGTGTATCGTGCCTTGGCAAACGCTTCGGGCGCCCTAACCATGGAACATCGCCCTGATTTCACCAATACAGCACCTGTTGTCAATATTGGTTCCTATGCGGCATGGGGTGATCCCGAAAAAATTGTCAGTATTGATCCTTGGGGAGCAAAGGTTGGCGAAGTTTTTAAAAGCTTTTACGACAAAGGCTATGATATCCGCCCAAGCATTGCAATTACCAAAGCACACATTCATATGCCTGAAGTTTCGCAAGCCATAGAGCTTGGCAGACTTCCCATTGATGGTAAAATTGTTTTAAAAAACAAAGATGTTATTGTTACCAAAGTCGCTATTGAACCTGTTTGGTATTTGCCAGGCATTGCAAAACGTTTCAATATTTCTGAAGGCGACTTGCGCAGTGTGTTATTCGATCAAACTGGCGGCATGTTTCCAGAGCTCATTACCCGTAAAGATTTAAAATTACTTTTACCACCAATAGGAAGCACGTCTGTTTATATTTTTGGAGACGTTTCTTATATTGCCGATCCTACAAAACAACTTACAGTGCGTATTCATGACGAATGCAACGGTTCCGACGTATTTAGTTCTGATATTTGTACATGCAGACCTTATTTAACCCATGGTGTCGAAGAATCCATTCGTACCGCACAACAAGGAGGGTCTGGACTTGTGATTTATTTTCGCAAAGAAGGCCGTGCGCTTGGCGAAGTGACAAAATTTCTTGTGTATAATGCCCGCAAAAGACAAGAAGGTGGCGACAATGCGGCCACTTATTTTCATCGCACAGAATGTGTTGCAGGCGTGCAAGACATGCGTTTTCAACAGCTCATGCCCGATGTCTTGCATTGGCTTGGCATTCAACGCATCGATAACCTTGTTTCAATGAGTGACATGAAATACAACGCAATAGTCGAAAGCGGCATTAACGTTGTCCGTCGCATCTCTATTCCAGAAGAGTTGATTCCACCCGATGCACAAGTCGAAATGGAAGCCAAAAAAGCGGCCGGTTACTTTACAGAAGGCAAAACTAAAAATGTGTCTGAACTGAAAAAAGTGAAAGGACGCAAACTTGATGAGTAATTCAATACATAGTTTTAGTGGAGACATTCATGATATTGAATATGTTTTTTCTCCTCTCACAGTTCGTAAAAAAGCACAAGAAATTTTAAATTTGGCTTTGTCTGGAGACACTGACTTTTTGGTTCACACAGAAAAGTTAGAGGAGGTTTCTAAGTTTGTAACTTCTGTGACATTAGAAAATTATCCTACTTTAAATATTCCTTTTCATTCACGCTGGAATCATTTTAATGCAGGAAACATTAACAGACTCGATGAATTAAAATCTATGTTATCAACTTTAACAATAGTGCAAAGAGTTAAAGCAAAACTCGACCTCGTTATTTTAAGTGTTCTTATGGATGCAGGAGCTGGATCTCGCTGGCGCTATTTTGATAAAAATTCCCAAAAAGAATATTCTCGTTCTGAAGGTCTTGCAGTAGCCAGTTTACAAATGTTTTTATCGGGGGTATTTTCTTTACAAAAAGAAAACCCTTACCAGGTTCATGCCGAAAAACTCAAAACCTTAAAACTTGACGAATTGTCTACTGGTTTTCAAGTCACAGAAAAAAACATGTTGATAGGCTTAGAGGGGCGCCTAAAGTTATTGCATAACCTTGGTGAAGCCCTAGCAAAGGACCCTGAAATTTTTGGGTTAGAGCAGCCCCGTATTGGCAATATGCTCGATTTTTTTCAAGAAAAATTTCCGACAGCACATATTTCTGCAAGCCAAATTCTTCGCACAATTCAACAAGGACTTGGCGCAATTTGGCCAGGCCGCGCAACAATCAATATGGTGAATTTAGGGGATGTTTGGCCTTATGCGCCAATGGGAGACAGCATTCAAAGCTTAATTCCATTTCATAAACTCTCTCAATGGCTCTCGTGCTCGTTGTTTGAACCTCTTACAGAGGCAGGATTTACAATTTCACACATTGACGCCCTAACCGGACTCGCAGAATATCGCAATGGTGGCTTGATACTGGATTCGGGACTTGTTTCTTTAAAAAATACACAAAATTTTGAAACCATCCATCACCCTGGCTCTCCTCTGGTTATAGAATGGCGAGCGTTAACAATTGCATTACTCGATGAAATTGGCAAAAAAGTCACAGAGAAATTGGGAAAAACTCCTTCTGACTTTCCGCTCGCACGGGTTCTCGAAGGAGGCACATGGTGGGCCGGACGCCACATCGCCGCTAAATTGCGTAAGGATGGAAGTCCTCCATTAAAAATCGAAAGCGATGGAACAGTATTTTAAATTTTTAAGAGGAATGAAACTGTATGTTAAAAAAAATATCTTTTTTGTTTTTTATAGGTGTTTCTTTATTAGGGACAACATCATGCTTAAATGTTGGCGCACCGTTTTCGAGTGATGTCACCTGGATTAAAGCAGGATCCACATCAAAGCAAGATATTGAACGTGTGTTTGGACCCCCATTTCGAGTGGGTTATGACTCTGGCTTTAAAACATTTACTTATGGATACTATAAATATTCACTCTTTGCTGAAAGCCAGACCAAAGATTTGGTGATTCGCTTTAATGATAATAATATTGTGAGCAATTTCACATTTAGTAGCTCATTTATAGAAGATAAAAGCAAGCTAAAAAATCTATAAGCTTCTGCTAAAAAGAACGTAACTTAACCTGAAGTGCGGCTTGCACTGATTCTTTGCTTATCGATCATGGTGTGTAACAACGTCACTGCGGCAGGTGTAATACCACTGATACGCGATGCTTGCCCTAATGTACTTGGATTGTGACGTTTTAGTTTTTCGACGACCTCTCGGGATAAGCCACTTACCAAGCTGTAATTAAAATGATTTGGAATCCAAACATGATCATAGGTTTTGAGTTTATCGCTCAAACCTTCTTCACGTCTAATATAACCTTCATACTTTACTTCTATTTCTAAGCAACGCAAAATTGAAAGTTCATAATCTGAAACAAGTCCTGCTTCTTTTAAATTGCGCACGTTGGTTTCGGGGCGTTTTAAGTACGCTTCCAATGTGACGTTGTTGGAAACTAAGGGTAAGTTATGCTTTTGCAAATGCTCATTGAGGTCGGGAGTGGGATTGAGCCAAACTTCTTTTAAACGACTTTTTTCTTTTTGCATTTTTTCTTGGCGATCTTTATATTTCACATAAATATCATCTGAAACTAAACCAAAATTTCTACCGTATTCTGTAAGGCGTTGATCGGCGTTGTCTTCTCGTAATTTTAAACGATTTTCTGCACGACTTGTAAACATACGGTAAGGTTCGTTGGTGCCAAGTGTTGTGAGATCGTCAATGAGCACCCCAATGTAACTTTCAGAACGACTCAAAATAAAAGGAGGTTTGCTATCTGCTTTCAACGCGGCATTAATGCCTGCAATCAAACCTTGCGCTGCCGCTTCTTCGTATCCTGTTGTGCCATTGAGTTGTCCAGCAAAATATAAGTTTGCAATTTTTTTAGTTTCTAAGGTTGGGTGAAGCTCTGTCGGTTGAACAAAATCATACTCAATGGCATAACCTGGCTTCATAATTACCACATTTTCAAAACCAGCAATCGTTTTCAAAAATGCTTCTTGCACATGAAGTGGCAAGCTTGTGCTAATGCCATTTGGGTAAATTTCGTGTGTTTGATACCCTTCTGGTTCAATAAAAATTTGATGGCTCAGGCGATCGGGAAACTTGACCACCTTGTCTTCGATACTTGGGCAATAACGTGGTCCAATACCTGTAATGACCCCACTATATAAAGGAGACAAATGCATATGATTACGAATCACTTCGTGGGTTTTTGCATTGGTATGCGTAATGTAACAAGGAACCAATTTTTGCGTAATGGCTTGGGTGCGCATACTAAATGGCACAAAATCAGGATCGCTATCTTGGCGTTCTAAGCGAGAAAAATCAATAGAACGGGCGTCTAAACGTGGCGTAGTTCCCGTTTTCATGCGACCAATCTGAAATCCATATTGTTTGAGCGCTGCAGCAAGCTCAACGCTTGCAGGCTCTCCAGCTCTTCCTGCCGTGATGCGGCGTTCGCCAATGTGAATCAGGCCATTTAAAAACGTTCCCGTCGTCAAAATAACGCATGATGCATGAATCGTTTGATCGAGAGATGTTTGCACTCCCGTAACCTGATTATTTTCTATTATTAACGATGCAACTGTATCTTGAATCAAATCAAGATTTTTAGTGTCTTCCAGTGTTTTGCGCATATAACTGCGATACAAATCCATATCTGCCTGGGCGCGGCTCGACCAAATTGCAGGCCCCTTACTTTTATTGAGAACACGAAATTGAATGCCCGTGTTATCAATTGCAAAACCCATTTCTCCGCCTAGAGCATCGATTTCTTTTACCAAATGACCTTTAGCTGTACCGCCAATAGCAGGATTACAAGACATCTGCCCAATACGATCGAGACTCATTGTAATAAGGAGTGTCTTTTTGTTCATGCGTGCAGCGGCAAGTGCTGCTTCACAACCAGCGTGACCGCCTCCAACAACAACAATATCATACTCTAATGATCGCATATCATCCTCTTTCAATAAAAACAGAACGTTAAGTACCCTTCACAAAACAGTAAGCTGGGTACTTATTTTGATTTGTATTACCTGGATTTATGGCTAGGAACAAGAACTATTAAAAAAAGGAGCAAGTGCAACTCATGTTTGTTAAAAAAATAGCTACAAAAGAATAAAGTCTTTGTTTATTTATATTTATCATAAATTTTTGCTATGAACCCATCTTTTCTCATGAGTGCGAGCGTAGCGTTGAACTTTTTAATTAATGCTATATCTGTTTGCAAGTTAAATGCCGCATACAAATCAACTTGCTTAAAAGTAAATAAAGGAACAATTTTTCCAATATTTTCTTGTTTTGCAAACCAAAACCCAATTTGCGAACCAGTAGCCCAAAGATCAATTTTACCTTCTGCAAGTTTAAGCGCATTTTGCTTGTCGTTTGTTGCTAAAATTAAGTTTTTTCCTTTAATAAAATTTTGCGATAATAAATATTCGGCGGTTGCATCGCCATTGTAACCACCCACAACATATTTTTTAGCATCATCTAAATTTGTAATTTTTATACTTGAACCAGCTTTGCCAAATAAAACCCAGTCATTCTGTACCAGAGGCCCAACCCATTTAAAGTTTTTTTCGCGATCTGGTGTACGAGTTGTAGAGTAAGCAACCGTATTGCTTTCTTCGCTGGCCATTTTAACCGAACGCGCCCAAGGAAATACTTCAATTTTATATTCTATTTTTTCTCGCTTAAATAATTCTTCAATTATTTCTGTAGAAATACCTTTTATTTTTGAATTTTCTTCCATATTAAATGGAGGATAGTTTTCTGTTACAACAGTTAATTTGGTTGATGAATAACAAAAACTATGATAAATTAAATTAATTGTTAGTAGCAAAATAATTCTTTTTATTATCATATTACATATTGCCTTTCTAGAAAAAAAATAAAATAGTTTAGAAATTTAAATTTTTAAATTTGCTAACAAATAAAATGCATGACTCCAAGCCAATGGCATAACCCAAACGGGTGTTCCATCAAAAGAATTGACTTGTTCAGAAAAAAATCCAGCTTGATTACTTAAATTTATAGTTTTTAAAAATATATCTTCTGATAAAATATTATATTCGGAAAAATTTTTTGCCAGTTCTTTTGCTGCAATCGCCATCCAAAATCCAGAGAGTATCCAACTATTACCTCCCATATAACTATCATTTTCATAACGCAAAGAAGCATATTCTTTGCTAAGATTTTCGCAACAAAATTTAAATATTGATAATTTAATTGAATCTTCAATAGGAAACTCATAAACTGGAAAAATACATGATAACAAAGAAATATCTGCTCGTAAATCTCTATTATGATGCGGATCAATGGAACGTGCAAATCGTTTTTGATTATTGACATAAAGTTGATTTGTACAAAATTTAATACAATCTCTCATTGCATTTTTAATCTTATTTTCCATTTTAGGAAAATAAGATAAACTACGATTTAACGCTCCGTATGCACACACATGCGAATAAAAGTGCAATCCGTAGTGTTCTTCCCAAAGATCAAACCCAAACTGCAAAGACCCAATTTCTGCAAAATCATGAATTAGTTTTAGAATTCCATTGTGAATAGAATGCAACATAATCTCATTTTTCTCGTGTTTTAAAAACTCTAGCATTACGATTATTGTTAAACCGAGTTGATCAGCCTGCAGATTACACCAACTCGGCGCTTTGCTCCCAGAGCATTCGTATCTTTGAAAAAAATCACCATTTTGCAATTGCACCTTTGCTAAAAAAAGTAAAATAGATTTTGCTTCAGCAAGACAATTATTTTCAATTAAGCTCAACGCACAAAAAGCGGCATCACGAGGCCAAACAAAGCCATATCCACCACTATTTCTAAAATCTAAATCACATTCTGGTGCAGCAACAATACCTCCAGAAATATCAATCAATCCTTTTAAAACACACAACGAAACTTTTTTTAAATAATTTCTTTTATCAAAATGAGAAAGCTCTTTAGGTCGCAATAATTCTATGTTGTCTTTTTTTACTTTTTGTAATATTTTGGATTTTTGATTATTAAAAAATACTAAAAATGTTTGCTCGAGTTCTTCTTGAGAATGCCCCAGTCCGTAAAAAATATTTATTTCACTTTTAAACATATTTTCGGTATTATCTTTTGGTTTTAATAATAAAGGTTGAGTGTAAGCTGCTGCATAAACTTGCCCCATTTCTATACGGCGAAAATTATTTGGATCGGTTAAAAAATGATTGACAACTTCTCCTAATGATTTATCTGGTTGATGATGAATTGCACGCACTGCTTGAAATTGCGGGTAACATGCGTCATCGCATGCACCAATAATAGCCCAATACTTTCCAGAAAAAGCAAAAATAAAATCTTCGCCTGTTTCGGTAAAAACTGTTTGAAATCTTTTTTCACCTTTCATTTTCCAACTTGATAAAACCCAAAAAATTATTTTTTCTGCTGCCAACTCTTTTGGAACGTGTATTTCCCAATTTTCTTTGTAATATGTATTATATGCAGAGCAGATTTTTTTTACTTTACAACCAGGCATCGCAATATGATTGATGCTCCATTGAGCTATAATTAAATTATTTTCGGGGTCGCAGTTTAATTGCAGGTTGTCTCTGCATGGATCGAGCCAAACACTCTCTCCGTTAATGGCAAATCCACAAATTGAAAATTCTAAATGACTGTGCCTGCTGTCTTTATGAGGCCAAAATAATGCTTTTAGCTGAGCGTCTTCTCCAAGGCATGCCACGATGTTTTCTGACGTCGTGATACTTGAGTAGTTTTCTGGCATTCTTGCTTTCCTCCTAAGGAAACATTGCCCTCATCTGCAGACTGCTCCAAACCAATTGTTTTAACTTGGAGTTTTTCAGCGCATTTCATTTCTAGATCTTCTATAATATTAACAAAATTTAAATATGCTTCATAAGGACTGTCAAATGGACTAAAGTACTTATGCACATCACCGTCATTTGACCATTTGATGCACATATAGTAAAAATGATCACTTGTAAGGAGTTTTCGCCATTCTTCTATAAGACGCATGTCGTTTAAAAGTTCTAAATTACTTTTTAATTTATACACCTTTTCGATGGCATCATACTGAATTCGATTGCCAAGCCACGCAGAAAGGTCACGTTCGGTGTCTGCCCAACTCAATGGTCTGCTCACATCCATTGCAGCACGGGATGGAAATTTGTTGATAACATCAGAAATTGTTAAAAATTCAAAACGATCATCATTGGCAATTTTAGCCACAAAATGATCTAAAAATTCAAAAATCCCCGTGTCACGCCACTGATGTTCTCCAAATGTTTCGTAATCCATAAATAATCCAATGCATTCATGATTTCCATCCAATAAACTTTCAAGCCAAAAATGATATTTTTCTGCAGTAAGTGGCCATGATGGCCACATTTTATTAGAAAATCGAAAGGCAATATCATCTGATAGTTTATAACTTTTAGGAAACAATTTTAGATTTGGTATTTCTGGATGATGAAAAATATGATGTGAATTCCAGCCATTTGGCAAATACGGTTCCCATCCTTCAACCAAACAAGCATGAAATCCAGCTTTTGCAACCATTTTGCCAATTCCATTAGAATAAATTAGCTCAGTATTGCGAAATGCTGTGGTTTCTCGATTAAAAATTTTTTTAATGAGTTTTTTTTGTGTCTCAATTTGCTTAAAAAACTCCTCTTCATCAAATAACGCGGCCAAACTGTGATGGGACGTTTCACATAATATTTCAGTATTGGGTAAAGACAGAATATCCTGATATAGCTCTAAAAGTTTTGGTGCGTAAAGACTACATTGTTCTAAAAATGTTCCTGTAATCGAAAACGTAACTTTAAAATTATTAGAGTGTCTTTTTAAAAGAGAAGCAATTAACAATCCAGCAGGCCAATAGCAATTTTTGGCAACTTTTTCAAAAATTGCTTTATTTGATGCGTCATTAAAATAATTTTTATGAGAACCAATATGCTGAATTCTAAAATCACTAATTCTAAATGGCTGGTGAACTTCAAAATAAAAGGATAGTGCAACCATTGAAAATTCCTTTCTTTAGGATTTGGGTATCTCACTATAAGCGGCAGTAAGGGTTTCAGCAGATTTTATCCAGGTACGTTGAGAAAGATCTTGTAAAGAATAGTCGATCATTTCTGATTTGATACAGTGATATTTTAATACACTTAGTATCCGATCGGCAATAAGATCTGTATCCCAAAAATCAACTTTTAAAACATGATTAAGAACTTCTGATACACCAGATTGTTTTGAAATAATGACTGGAATTTTTTGCGCAATAGCCTCTAAAGCAACAATACCAAAAGGCTCAGAAACACTTGGCATGACAAACACATCAGAATCAGCTAAAATATTTTTTACCTCATTAGAATTTAGAAACCCTGTAAAGTAAAAGTTTTTATCTAATTTTAATTCACTCACTAATTGTTTCATAGAAACCAATAAGTCACCAGAACCAACCACTTTAAACATTACATTTGAATTAAATTGTAAAACTTTTTTTGCTGCTTGAACAAAATAATAAGGCCCTTTTTGGTATGTTACCCGACCAACAAAGGTAACTATAGGTACTTTATTTTCAAGACTTAACAAGCTTTGTTTAAAATTATTAATTTCGTGTTTTGTATTATTTGCATTATAGACAACTTTGATTTTGCTATTTGGGATTTTAAAATTATTAACTATAATATTTTTTGTATAATTTGAGACTGCAATTATCATATCAGCAAGCTCAAGACCCATTTTTTCTATTTGTAAAATTTTTTCATTGTAATTTATTTCTCCTGAGCGATCTAGCTCTGTAGAATGAATATGAACAAATAAAGGAATATCTATCTTTTCTTTTACCATTTTTGCAGCAACAAATGTCATCCAATCGTTTGCGTGTATAACATGATAATCAGAATCTTGTTCGAATATATTTAAAGCCAACAAGCCTAAAATATAAGCTTTTTCTTGGTAAGAATCTTTATCTATAAATAATTTTCTAAATTCACTAACAAAATCTGAGATATTCATGTTTTTATATAAACTATTAACATATTTTAAAAATTTTTTTTTGATTACTTTTTTATGACCTTCGCTAAATTCTATCTGTTTATTAGAATAATCATAATGAGAATTAAATAATAAATCTTTATAGTTTTCATTTATTTCAGACATTAATCTTTCTGATTCATAACGCGATTTTTTATTTCCCAAACTATTGCTGAAATTATTAAATAATTTTTTTCGCATAATAAATGGATTTTCTGGACTCACAATTTTTAAGCCTTTAGGCAAGGTAACTTTTACAGGAAAATGAGGCAAAACTAAAGTAACTTCATGACCCACTTCTAAAAGACCTTTAACGATTCCTTCCGTTGCAGTGCCTAAACCACCTGAAATTATGGGAGGATACTCCCAACCTAGCATTAATATTTTCATGAATTCACCGTAAAAAATAAAATTCAAAATAACTATAAATCTTTATCTGGCAACTAAATTTAAATCTAAATGTTCTGGAAAAATTGTTGGATTAGGACAAACTCGAATTGTATATGTTCTAATTTCAGGGTTCACTGTTTCTAAATCAATGGCGTAAATAAATATTTTATGTGATAAATCAGACTCCATAAATTTAAGTTGAAAATCTCTTTTTTCAAATAATGTGCCATTATTATCAGAGTTTTCTAATATTAATGAAATTTCTAACCAATTATCTGGAAATGGAGAATGAATTTCTATTTGCAATGTTACCTTTTCTCCAACAATTACAGTATCAGATGGTTTGATTTCTGTTCTTGAGATTTCAACTTCAGACCATTTTTCTTTTAATAAATTTAAGTTTTGAATATGAGTTTTTAATGACTGTTTTTGGCTGTCAGAATCTATCGACCAATTTTCATAAAATTTGTTAGCAGGCAAATAACTTGTGTGAACGTATTCCAATAACATTCTTTGCGCACTAAATTGTGGAGTTAAAGTCGCAATTGATTTTTTCATTTTAGAAATCCACTGCTGTGGAATTTTTGCGCTATAATAAAGAGGAATAATTTCTTTTTCAAGTAAGTCGTATAGATGATTTGCATCATGTTCATCGCGAGACTGATCGCTTAAAGCTTCGTTGCGCGAACCAATACACCAACCCAGATCAGGCGTATAGGCCTCATCCCACCAGCCATCAAGAATAGAAAAATTGAGTCCCCCATTTATGGCAATTTTCATTCCACTTGTTCCCGATGCTTCTAACATTCTAATTGGGGTATTTAACCAAATATCGACCCCTCGAACCAACTTTAAAGCTATGTGCATGTCGTAGTTTTCAAGAAATACAACGCGGCTTTGTAAGTTTTCTTTATTTATTGATTCGACAACCCTTTGAATTATTTCTTTTCCTAAAGTATCTTGAGGATGTGCTTTACCAGCAATAATAAGTTGCACTGGTTTTTCTGAATTTAAAATAATTTTCTTTAATCTATTTATATTTTTAAAAATCAAATGACCGCGCTTATAGCTAGCAAATCTTCTTGCAAAACCTATTGTTAAATATTCTGCATCTAAATTTGATTTAGAAATCGAAGAGATAAGTCTACTTTTTCTTGTAATATGTGCATTCCACAACTCAATATTAGGAATATTTTCTACTCTTTTCCAAATTACCGGATCAGTTAATTTTGCATCCCATCCTTTTCCTAAATAAAAATCAAATAACTCAACAAATTCGTTGCATAACCAAGTACGAGTATGCACACCATTTGTGATTCCTTTAATTGGTATTTCATGCTCAAGTAAATTTGGCCAAAGCGGTTTCCAAATTTTTTTTGATACCATTTTATGCAATTGGCTTACCCCATTACGATGTCCGCTTGTCCGCAACGCAAAAACGGGCATAGAAAACTCTGAACTATTTTCTGGAGAACGGCCTAAATTATAAAACTCAACTTCAGGAATACCATAAGTTAACTGTGTACTGCCTAAATACTTTTCAAGCATCTGCATTGAAAAAACATCATTTCCCGCAGGAACTGGCGTATGCACCGTAAACACCTGAGTTCCTTTAATTGCGACAAGCGCTTCGTTCCAACTCAAACCATTTTGTACATACTGCGAAATACGCGCTAAGGTTAAAAAAGCAGAGTGCCCCTCATTGAGATGATATACGGTAGGTTTAATATTCATTTTTGTTAGCGCTTTGACCCCACCAATCCCTAACACAATTTCTTGTTGAATACGTGTTTCATGACCTCCCGCATAAAGCCTTGCGGTGATACGCCTAATGTCTAAAGGATTATCTGGTACGTTAGTGTCTAATAAATATAAAGGGACACGACCAACATTTAGTTTCCAAATTTGGCAAAATACTTTTGCGCCTGCAATTTCAACATCAATCATTAATGGTTTGTTTGTTGCTTCGGTAACAAGTTGCATTGGCAAATAAAAAGGGTCATTCATATCATAATTTTCGTTTTGCCATCCTGCTTCATTTAGACTTTGTCTAAAGTAACCTTCTTGATAAAAAAGCCCAACTCCAATCAACGGAAGCGAAAGATCACTTGCTGTTTTAAGATGATCTCCAGAAAGAATTCCCAAGCCTCCAGAATATAAAAAAATACTTTCGTGAAGGCCAAACTCCATAGAAAAATATGCAATTGTACTATCTTTAAAATTGGGGTGAGATTTTGTAATTCCATGTTCTAAGTAATTTTTAAACTCAGAAATAACCTCATCCAAGTGCTCTAAAAACCCACTGTCTTCTTTTAAACTTTCCCAAGTAGAAGAAGGCAATGTGTTGAGTAATTTTAAAGGGCACGGACCACTTGCTTCATATTTTTGTGGGTTTATTCGGCGGAATAAATTAATGGCATTGATATTCCATGACCACCAAACATTTCTAGCAAGGTCCCACAAAGGCTCCAAATTTTTGGGTAGTGACGATCTAATATGGAGTTGAATAGTCCGCATTGTTACTCCCGATCAATTTTTATCAAAGAATACTGGCTTGAATTTTGACGAATTGCAACAATATCAATTTTAAATTTTTAAAAATAGAATTTTATTTAAAAGCAAAAATTTTATAAAGTAACTATTTAGTTATAATACAGTCCAGTAAAAATTCTTGTTAGCCATAGCTGAGTTGAAAGGTTCATAACCTCATTATCTTTCCAATCACTAATTTGTAATAAAATTGCTTTTGCAATTGTTAGAAAAGAAGGCTCGTTCTTAAGACGCTCATTAGTTACAGAAATAATGATATCTTGTAATAAATTTGCTGGATATTCTTTTGCAAGTTTTTCTGATACATCTATAGTTTTTTTTAAATTTTTAATTGAAATTTCTTTTGTGTTTTCTAAACACAAAAACGGATCTGTTAATTTAATATTATTAATTTGGGACTTTATATTTTCTAAATCTTGCTGCAAAACTTCAAGCATAAAATTTGTTTGAGGAAGATCAGGGAATTGAAGAAACACTTTTTGGCAGCGACTGATTATCGTAGGAAGCATGGAGTTTTTATTTTTTGTTGTTAACACAAAAATAGTTTTAGCCTGAGGTTCTTCTAAAGCTTTTAACAATGCATTTGCAGAATTTGCGTTCATTCTTTCGCAATTTTCAATAAAAATTAACCTACGCATTCCTTCGGTGGGTTGATAATAGATAAGCTCTTTTATTTTTTCGAGATCTTCGATCCGTAACGTTTTTCGTTGCCTATCTGCAATAAAAATATCTTGATGACTTGCTGCAATCTCAAAAATAGAAGCGCTCGAATTTTGAAATAATTCAATTCCACAAAGTTCTTTAACAAGTGTTGCAAAATACTGTTCTGGAAACCCAGCTCCATCAAACTGTTTTGAAATCAGCAAAAGTGCATGATGTCTATAAAACTTTATGTTTGCCACAAATTCAGCAAATGAGCTCATAGATTGATCCCCAAATGTTGCGCAACCGCAGATTGAATCACGTCAAACACCTGTTCAATTGAAGCATTGGCATCAACAAGAATGCGATGCGGCACTTTTCCACTTGGATACGCATAAGGAGTATCAAATACTGTAAAATAACCTTTATGAATAGCAGCGTGAACGCTCTCATCGTAAGAGTCGAGTCTATCTGAAACACGACTTTTTTCTTTGTGAATTCTTGCAAGTGAGTTTTCAAGGGTTGCTGTAAAAACAAAGGTGAGATCAGGACATATCTCATCTAAAACAACTCCAAGAATATCATCAACAACTTGCTTAGAAACTCCACCTACAATATTTTGATATACATATGTGCTATCGACAAAACGATCACACAAAACAATAGTTCCCTTATTGAGCTCTGGTTTAATGAGTTTTTGAATATGTTGGTGGCGCGCTGCAGCAATGAGCAATAGTTCCGTCAAAGGCAACGGCGCATCACTGTGTGCATCGATTGTTTTAAACAAACCACGAATATTTTCTGCAAACGGAGTGCCACCCGGTTCTCTCGTGCGACAGCACGCTTTGTGTTTGTGCTGTAACGCTTTAAAAAGACGATCTATCTGGGTACTTTTTCCTACCCCTTCTCCACCTTCAAATACAATAAACGCCATTTTATTTCCTAGTTGTTGGGCAATTATGACACGAGTCGTTATTGTTTATGCCGCTTCATAACTTAGTTAACACAGAAAGCAACCGAAATGAAAAGGAGTGAGACGATGATTTTTTGAGAGGAAGAAGCCATGGACGATCTGGAACTCGATTTAACAGGGGTTTCGGCATATTCAGATGTTTCTCATGCTCGGGACAGAGAACTCTGGCGTGGCTTTTTAAGCTACGCCTTACCAATTGTGATGGCTTTTGATCGCACAAATCTAGAAAAAGATCTCGCGGATGCTGTTGTGTACTCATTTGAAGAACTCACCGCAAAAACCTCTCACAATGCATCCAACCACGAAATTTTACGCTATATTTCGAGTCTCTTAGCAAAAGAAATTGGAGTTCCACCAGAATTTGCTCTTGCCTCCTTTTATGAAGGCGAGTCGCCAACAAAGCTCTATAAAATTAAATATAAAAATTTTAAAAAAAAGAAAAAAGCGAGCCTAGAAGACAGAATGATAGGCGACTGGCTTGCAAACTTAGCCAAAGTTCAAGAAGATAAAAAGTTTATCCATAAAGTTGAAACCTGGAAAACGTGGCTTGCAAGCTACCCATTTGCCAAAACGGGTTGAGAGTTAGAATTAAATATAAAACTTTATATTTAACATAATTAAATTATTTTATAAATAGATGTTTCTTATTATTGAAGGTCTTTTTTGTATTAATAAATTTTTTAATTTATTTGTAATAAAAATAAAATTCTTTAATATTATAAGTATAAATTATATAATAGTAAATTAATTATTAATAAGTTATTAGAGATTAAATATTCTTCAAAATTTGACATTCTATTAATAAACTTTAATAATAAATTTGAAGAAAAAATTTTTAGTGTTGAGATTTTTTGCAACGTCAGATCAAAATACCTGATAGTGAATGAATTTCAAAATTTATTATTTAAATCTTAAGGATATTAGAAAAAATGTTGGAATATGAAACATTACTCTTAAAAAAACAAATTGAAGAAAAAATTTTTGCACTACGAAAAAAATCTAATAAATTTAATGATTTATACAACTTTATAAATACTAATCCACAAAAAATTACTATTTTACAATCGGATAATATATCATTTGATTGTTACTCAAATAAAATTTTATACGATAAAAATCTCACTTTATTTTATTACACCGATCAATTTATTAACAAACAATTTTTTGGATCTAATAATGTAGTAAATAAAGTTTGTGTAGAAATGCGGCCTGAATTATCTTTGGTTCATGAGATTGCACATGCTGCACAATATTTATCAAATAAAGATAAATATTTAAAAATGATTGAATGGTCTGCATCACCAGTTAGAAAATTATCTTCTAGATTAGAAAAGTCGAGAGTAGACATCAAAAATATTTTAATAACTAAATTAAGGGAGGATGAAATTAAAATATTTGATAATATAAACACAGACAGTGTATTAAAAAAATTTGTAAAATCATGGCCTCAAGATGCAAAAAATATTTTTATTAATACTCAAATTTCACGTAAAGAAGCGTACCATGAAGGATATCATTCTACGTTCAAATTAGAAGAAAAAACATCAAAATTTTCTGGCACTACAAAAAATATCAAATTTGATCGTATTCCTCTAAAATATGGAAATTTTCATATTAGTAATTGTGGTTGTTTTGATAGAGCAATTGAATACGATAATTTAGAGTTTTATGAATGGCCGATTTTTGAAGAATTAAATATACCGAAACGGCCATATTATTTAAGCCTACAAGCGACTAAATCAGATGCAGATGCTGTTTATCAATTTATTAGAAAAAAAACTACAAGACAAATATTTAAGCGCTGGATTTTATCTTTTAAAAAATAAATTTTAGAATTGGGTTTAGGTTGGCGCAGGACGCTGCGCTCCAACCGGAATTTTCTTACATTTATGAGAGGTGAGCCTCACCGAATTTGGGCGTTTAAACCTGCTGCTATTAATAAAAAAAACCCCAGTTTTATTTTATAAACTGGGGATTCTTTGGGCTAGGTTGGATTAATAACGAGGCGGGCGTCCTTGGCGTTCACCACGATGTCCACCACCAAATCCACCGCGGTTATTGCGTGGCTCTGGAGGACGAGCTGGATTTACAACCATTGGACGGTTGTTAAGCTCACTGCCATTAAACATTTTGATTGCTTCATCAGCAGCCTCTTTTGATTCCATTTCGACAAAACAAAAGCCTTTAAAACGGCCAGTTTCGCGATCCATAACAGCACGAACAGAAACGACTTTACCAGCCTTTTCAAAAAGGCTAGCAATATCATTTTCTGTTGCTGAAAAAGGCAAATTGCCTACATATAACTTCACAGGATCTCCAGTTGAATTGTACACGTGCCGATCAAACACAAAAGCCCCATGCCACGCGTTGTATCGAACATTATAAACTTTGAGACATTCGGTGGCTCTGAAATCATTCATGACTCACGGAGTATGCTCACCCTCTAGTGTTTCATGGAATGTGCTCAGTTGCAAGTGAAAAATGTTGCACTGATAAAATTTAGTAAAAACATAATATTAAACAGTTTACCCTATAACACCCAAACCACAAATTGCACAAAAATTATTCAATTCTATTAACATAAAATCCAATCATAACAATACATTTAGTGATAATCAGCCTCTCTCAAACGCCTTAAAACTCAAACTCCAAACAACTGACGTCTTGAGATAAAACATTTGCCAAAAACGATTTTGCCTCTGGCAAAATATGATGCGTAAAAAACTTCGCTGTTTTGATTTTATTGTTGTAAAATCGCTTATCTGCAGCAGAAAGCTTATTTTCGGCTAATTTTTCTAATGCTAAGGCAGCTTGCTCCAACAGCATTCCACACACTATCGTATGGCCAAATGCCATTAAAAACGGATATGCGTTTACGACAGCAGCATGTTTATTCCCTTTTTTTGCCACTTCGCCCATGTGCTTGGCTGCAGCACCAATACTCATTAAAGATTCGCCAAACACAGCAAGATCTTTTGCAATTTCTTTTTTCTTTTTATGACTTTCTATCACTTTCCCTTGCTTTTCGAGCCATGCCATAAAAATTGCGCCTTCTTCCATTCTCATTTTTCGTCCAATAAGATCAAGCGCTTGAATGCCGTTTGTGCCCTCATAAATTGACGTGATTTTAGAATCACGCAATAATTGCTCAACGGGATAATCTTTTGTAAAGCCATACCCGCCATATGTTTGAATTGATTGCACAATGGAATAAAAGCCCATGTCAGTGCACCACGCTTTCATCACTGGCGTTAAAAGTTCTAAAAACCCGTGGGCTATTTTTTGTTGTGCTTTGTCTGTTGCATGCAATGATTCATCATGCATAAGAGCAGTTGTGTAGCACAAAGCTCTCATACCTTCGACAAGACTCCTTTGCCGCAAAAGCATGCGTTTTACATCGGGATGATTGACAATTGCAATGCGATTGGAATTGGATCCATCTTTTTTAGCTGCAATATCAACACCCTGAATACGTTCTTTGGCATATTGTTCTGCATTTAAAAATGCGACGGATGCCTGCCCCAAGCCCTGTAAACCCACGCCAATTCGCGCTTCATTCATCATCAAAAACATATACGTAATACCTTGGTTTTCTTTGCCAATTAAAAAACCTTGGCAGGCATTGTTATCACCAAAACCCATTAAACATGTAGAGTTGCCATGAATCCCCATTTTTTCTTCGAGCGAAATACAGTACAAATCATTTTTTTCTTTAATGGCTCCCGTATTTTTATCAAAACGAAACTTTGGCACTAAAAATAAACTCACACCCTCAATACCAGCTGGCGCCCCTTCAATTCGGGCTAAAACCAAATGTAAAATATTTTCGGCAAAATCATTGTCCCCACCAGAAATCCATTGCTTTACGCCCTTAATCAAAAAACTGCCATCAGCATTGCGTTTTGCGGTAGAACGCAAATCACCCACAGCACTTCCAGCAGAGGGTTCTGTAAGACACATTGTACCCGTCCACGATCCCGAAGCGATTTTAGGAATGCAGGTTTTTTTCATCCAATCTTCGCCAAACTGCAAAATCACATGGGAAGCCGATTTTGTTAAACCTGGATACATTGTAAAAGCTTGATTTGCGCTCGAAAAGATTTCCATAAAAACTGAAGCAATCACACCAGGAGCTTGCAATCCTCCTGCTTCGGCTGGGTCTGCAAGGGTTAAAAAACCATTTTCTACAAAATGTTTATAAGCGTCTTGAGTTCCTGGAGGCGTGGTCACTGCTTTTGTTTCTTTATTGTGCACACAACCAACCCGATCTCCCACTTTATTTAAAGGACCAAGATGTTGTTGGCACAGAGTTATTGCAGAGGTTAGCATTTCTGTCATCGATTCAATTGAGTGATCAGAATAATATGGCAAATCAAATAATTTTTGAATTTTTAAGTATTCAAATAAAACAAACTCAATCTCACGTCTATCAACCATAAAAGAACTCGTTCCTGCAGCCATTCCCTTTCTCCTTATGGAATATCTTTAATTTTAAATGCCATTAAACGATGTAAAAATCTATTGTATCTCGCTATCAGTCGCCACCCATTTGTCATCAACTTCATCCAATATCAATGAAGCAAACTGAGATGAATACTCAGTATCCGACTTTAAGGAGGCGAAATCAGAATCTAAACGTGCAAGTTCAACTAATTTTTTATCCTCATTGAGTGCAAGTTTCAAGTTTTCTAAGGCTTCTCTTTTTCGTCCTAACAAAGCAAGCATGCACGCTTTATTATACAGGTAAATAGGATTATTTGCGTTTAACTTTAAAGCACTTTCAAAATCACGTAAAGCATTTTCATAATATTTTATTTTATAATAAGTAAGAGCTCTCTCTGCATACAGATCATCTTTTGAATTATCGAGCACTATTGCTTTTGTATACATCTCTATCGACTCATCAAATTTTTTATCATTTCTAAACATCTCAGCAAAAATAATATAAGGCAATAAATAACTTGGTTCTTCTTTGGTTAAGTATTTTAATGATTTGTCAAGAATTTGCATTGCATCTATTTTTTTATATTCTGAAACCAACGAGCTATAAAATTTTTTATTATCATAACTTGTTTGCGCAGAATATAATGCAGCGATTGCGGCGTCTGATTTATTATTATTTTTATAATTTGCCATTGAAATATGCGCATACACCAAAGAATACGCTGAGGGAGAAATGTATTGTCTTTTAGATAACGCTTCTAAAAGTTTATCTAAATTTGACAAGGAAAAATTATATTTATTTTGGATTGTATATTGCAACACAGCAAGCTGTAACCTTGATTCAATATCGTTACCTAAAGCAATTGCTTTTTCAAATGCTAATGTTGCCTCATGATAATTTTTAACACCCACATAGGACAATGCTGTTCTATGCCACAACCATCTATCGGGGTGTTTTTTGGCAAACTCTTTTAATGCAAACGCTGCTTTTCCAGGAATCTCAGATTTTGCAAGAGCAATGGCTGCATAATGAGAAATATCATCCATGTTTGCGCCCTTACGAATAGCTTCTTCTATATTTTTTAACGCTTCTTTAGGATTTTTTTCAGAATAAATTCTTCCTTTTTCGACGAGAGAATCCATATGCTCTGGATACTTTCCAAGCGTTTCAAGATACATATCCTCTGCAGCTTTGATATGACCCGAATAATAAAGAATATCTGCTTTTGCAAAACACGCGCGAGGTCTATTGGGCGCCATTTCATAAGCTTGAGTCACCAATTCAATACTTTTTTGCAATTCAAATGGATTTTTAGTTCCTTGTGCAACCTGTAGCTGAATGAGTTTTGCAAGCTCAATATAAGAATCAATATTGCCAGGGAATAAGCGAATACTTTCTATTAATAATTTTTCTGCATGAATTTGTTCGCCAGGAAGTGCATCAACAATAATTGCTTTGGCTTCGCGGTAAAGTTTTAATGACGATTCTCTATCACCTGCATTGTCTTTTTTTTCAGTAAATGCTTTAACCTTCTGCAAATCAACCAACTGTGCATGAGCTGACACAGTCAAAGCAGTTAAAATTAAAAAATATGCAAGATTCGTGATTCTCAATCTAAATCCTTCCTCAACACGCAAAACGCTGTTGCGAAGCCCGAGTCCACTCTTTCCTGCTATCGACTGATTTGGTAAATTATTGAGATTGATAATTTAAAAGAAGATATAACTATAAAATTTAATTAAAAATTTAAACTTTTTGAAATTTTGCTAAATCTGCAAGCATATGAATTTGGCCAAAAAGTGTGCTTTTAAAGTCGCTCAGTAGCAAACTCTCATTTTCTGAATGGGCGTTGGTGTAAGGGTCTTCAACTCCTACTAAAATTGCAGGAATCCCACCAAAAGTTTCGCTCAATGGCTGCACAAACGGAATAGTTGCGCCACATCCAATAAATTGCGCCGTATGCCCATATCCTTTTTCTAGCGACCGTGCGGCAATTTGATACACATCAGCGTTAGGGTTTGAAATTGCCCACCAATTGCTCGCCGACTCAGGGGTTACCTTTAAACGAAAACCTTTTGGACAATGGGCTTGAATGTGTTGCGTGAGTTTTTGCAATACATCTTGAGGTTGCATATCGGGTACAATACGAATAGAAACCCTTGCCCACGCAGCATCCTGAATAATATTACTCACCAGTTTTCTAGAACCACTTTGCACCGCATTGATGCTCAAAGAAGGGTAACGCCACAGACGCTCTGCAAAATTGTGTTCTGCATCTAAAAAAGACAATTCTTTTAATAACCCCGTTGCATTGCGAGCAATGGATTCCATTTTTAAACTTGCAAATTGTGATTTTTCAGAAGGAGTTAATGATTTTATCGAGTCTAAAATTCCTTTAACTTTAATATTACCTTGTTCATCTGTTAATGATGCCAAAATATGACTCAAAGCCACCACAGGATCTGGCAAAATTCCGCCCCATATTCCCGAATGCACAGGATGCTCCAATGCTTCGACTTCAATATCAACAGCAACTAAGCCACGCAATGCAGTTGTAATGCTTGGTATTCCAGAGTCAACATTGGCACAATCTGTCACAATAATTCCATCGGCTGTTAGTTTTTGTTTGTGCGCTTTTACAAATTGCGCCAAATGATGACTACCAATTTCTTCTTCTCCCTCAATAATAACTTTTACATTAACGGGAAGTTCTCCATGAGTTTTAAGGTATGCAGAAATTGCGGCAGTATGCGCAATAATCCCAGCTTTATCATCGGCAGTGCCTCTACCGTATAATCTGCCGTTTTTTTCTGTTGGTTCAAAAGGATGGGAGTTCCATTTTTCTTCACGACCAGGAGGCTGTACATCATGATGGGCATACAATAATAGTGTTGGCGCACCGGGCTTATGAAGCCAATCTGCATACACGTAAGGGTGCACCCCTTTTTGCAGCTCTAGAACTTCAACGTTTTCAAGACCCGCTTGCTCCAAAGTATGGGCTGTGGCTTCGGCGCTTAACTTTACAACATTGTCATCAAATCCTGCAAGACTCACGCTTGGAATTTTGACAAGCTTTTTTAAGACATCAAGCTCTTTGCTTAAGTTTTTTTCGCAATATTCAAGTGCTTTTTGTGTTGCTGGCGTTGGTGCTGTCACAAAAAGCGGCTCTCCTTTTTCGTTTGTACAACCACACGTCGCAGAATGATTATGATGAGATTGCAACATAATTTTACTTTCTTTATATGATATGTATCAGAAATTATTTTTTAAAATTTGCCACGCTTCATTTAAATATTTCATGGCATCATGGGATGTTACCTGCATTTTATCAGGATGCCAAGATTGTGCAAATTTTATATATTTTTTGCGAACTTCTGATAAATCAATTGGCTCTGCATTTTGTATATTAAAAAACGCTAACGCCCAAGACGTTGTTCCGCGTTGAAACTGATTTGCGGCAAGTAAACAGACTTCAAACTCTTCACATGCGTTTTGTTGTTTTGGTTGCTTTAAAATTTCTTGAATATCATTGATAATTTGTTTTCTGTTTTCTAAACGTTTCTGTTTTTCTAGTTTTTTTTGTTTTTTTATTTCCATTTCAAGACGCTTCACGTCATACGCATCGTCATCACTAAAATCAATGTCCATATTGGATTCATCCATCTGCTGTTATATACCTATTTGCGCACTGTGTGCGTTTACCCTTTTAAAGCAGAGTCACTTTCATTTCTCTCAACTTTAGAAAAGGATCATAAAACTGATATGCCAAATCTTTCTACGCATGAGAACATGATTCACAATATTTTTGTGCTCGAACTCATTTCACGCATTGCCATGAGTACATTATTTGGCTTTGCGGTTCTCTGTTTTGGTTACACCTTAACTCCAAACATTCAAAAAAAGCAGCGCACAGAATTTATTCATATCTTTGCCCGTATTTTATTTATGCTGGGCTCTGCGTTTACCATTGTTTATGGAACGCTTGAATTTATTCTTCCACTCAATTCGATTGCCACGCAAGTGCATACAGTCATATGTCTTGTGCTTGCAGCCACCGTTTTATTTATAGACCCAAACAAAGAAGGCGCACCTGCATTTTCTTTTTTAAGTGGTGCACTTATTTTTTTGCTCGTAACATTAACACCTTTTTTAGATCCAAAACCATTGTATCGCGCTCACTCTGTTGATTGGTTGGTGTATTTTCATATTGGCACTGGAGCATTGGGTGAAGCCATTTTTGCTGTGGTGTTTTGTACGTCACTCCTTTATTTATGGAATTATCACAAACTCAAACAACGCAAACTTGCCTCAAGCGGCTCTTTGACAAGCTTATCTTCTATAGACACACTTGTCGAAAAATCATCGCTATTTGGTTTAACTTTTATCACTCTCAGTCTTCTTTCAGGCATTGCATTAATTTTTATTGGTAAATTTACTACACAAGTTGGATTTATAAAAATTTTATGGGCATTTTTGGTTTGGGGATGGTATGTCATGACGATCTTTGGCAGGAGTCTCTGGGGATGGCGCGGTAAAAAAGGTGCAAAACTCGCTATCTTTGGCATGATTCTTCTTATGCTAGGATTATTTGGAACAATTTGGCATTATTTTTAATTTAGAGATGAGATTTGCGAGATGACAAAGAAAAAGGTTCTTATACTTCATACAGGCGGTACATTTGGCATGGCGTTAAATGGCACACACAATGCCGCTAAGCAAGCGCCCCATATGCTAGAGCAATTATTACAAAGTGTACCAGAAATTTCTGCTGTCGCAGACGTTGACCTTCATGTTATTTGCAATATTGATTCTTCCGACGCTGACATTGCGTTGTGGTCGCAACTTTCACACACAATCCATCAAAAATGGAATAATTTTGATGGCTTTGTTGTTGTGCATGGAACTGATACAATGGCTTGGTCTGCATCAGCATTGGCTTTTTTTCTTGAAGGCCTCACCAAACCTGTTGTGTTTACAGGATCGCAACGCCCTCTATCAGAATTTCGCAATGATGCCAGAGTCAATATGATTGATGCCGTAGAACTTGCGACATTAGGTATTCCTGAAGTGTTAATTTGCTTTGATAGCAAAGTGCACAGAGCTACCCGTGCCACCAAATATAGCAATGAACATTTGTACGCTTATAAGAGTTATAACGCCCCTCTTGTTGGCAATTTAGGTGTTAACATCAAAATCAATCCTAAAATTTTAAAAACTATTTTGCCTGCTGCGAAGCGGCATGCTCCTTGTATCAATAACAAAGCAGATGGCAACATCACTGCACTTTTATGTGCTCCTGGCGCTTTGCCTTCTGCAAAGTTTTGCGATGCTCTATTAAATTCAACCCATGGTATCATTATTCAAGGATTTGGTTCTGGTAATTTGCCAATTCAAGAAAAAAACTGGCTAGAACTGTGCGAAAAAGCCCAGATAAAAAAGATACCCGTTGTGATTACAACGCAGTGCGAATCAGGCTTTGTCTCTCTTAACCTTTACGAAAATGGGAGAGCGTTTGAAAATCTTGGAGTGATTTCGGCAATGGACATGACGTTTGAAGCAACAAGTGTAAAACTGATGATTATGCTTGGCCGCAAAATCCCGTTTGAAAAAAGACATGAGTTTTTTGCAACACCGCTTGCATTTGAAAACTCTCCTTCACTTCAAACACACATTTATGTAGGTGATTAAACATGACAGGTTCCCATTTTTTTTCATACTGCGGTGCACATTATAAAACTTGCCCCGTGGCATTGCGTGAAGCATGGGCAACTGTTGGAACGTTTGATAAACTGCATGAAATTATAAAAAATATTTTACAACAATCTGATTTTGAATTTGTGTTAATCAGCACCTGTAACAGATATGATATTTGTTTTTTTGGCAAAATCACAACCGTGCAAATTAAACAAATCTTTTTGAGCTTGCACCAATTGTCACTGACAACGGTTAACGCAAATTTGCCAAAATTAAATATTAATAATATTTTTGATTTTATTACAGTTGATTACGATGAAAATGCGATTCAAAAATTATTTAAAGTGACTGCAAGTCTGGATTCTTTGGTGCTTGGTGAGCCGCAAATTTTTGGTCAAATTAAAAATGCCTATCAAAAAGCTGTTGAACTTGGTTTTGCTGGAACATTGGCTGGCCCCATATTTAACCGCTGCTTTAAAGTCACAAAAAAAATTCGCTCTGACACAGACATTGGAAAAAATGGAATTTCAATTGGGCATGCAGCAATTGATGCCATTTCTCGTGTATTTGACAATCTTGCAGAAAAACAAATTTTGATTTTTGGTGCTGGCGAAATGGCACGGGTGGTTGCGCAACATTTATTATTTTTTAAAGCAAAAAGTGTTTTTATTGCCAACCGAACCTTTCATCGTGCAGAGAATTTAGCATTAGAACTTGGCAATGCATGGCCGCTCGATTTAGACAGCGCTTTGCAGCGCATTCACGAATTTGATATTAGCATTGCAGCCGCATCGGGCACCGAATTTATTTTGCACACCAATCATTTAAAAAACTATCCTAAAAAACGCCAAGGCAAGCTGTCTGTGTTTGTTGATATTAGTATTCCGCGTAAGATTGAACCAAGTATTGCAAAAATAGAGAACTTATTTTTATTTAATATCGATGATCTCGATTCCATTATGGAAAAAAATCGCGAATCACGCAAAAACGCGGCATTGCTCGCAGAACAAATGATTCATGCCGAGGTGCAAGAATATCTGTTTATTAGTAAACAAAAAGAAAACCTTGCAAATGTTGGCCGTTTGCATAGTTGGGTCAAAAACGTGGTTGATTACGAAATATCTCGATCTCTTCGCGATCTGCAAAAAGGAAAAAAAGTTGATTCTCAAGTTGTTTCCGATGCTGTCGCAAAAAGACTTGTTTCTATTTCTGCACATTTGGCTAAAAATAATATCAAAATACCCAATCAAGAACATTCGGTGGGAGAATTGCTTGAATTTTTATTTCGACTTTCTGAACAACCCTTACTCCCAGAAAAAAATGTCAAAGAAAACAATGTCCTTAAATTTCCAAGCAAACGGAAAATTAATTTGAATTAAATGTGATTATTTATATAAAAATTTATTAAATTTATACTCATACAATTGACTGGCACATTCATTACAATTAGGGTGGCGAGCTTCAAGTGTGAAATACACTTGAAGCTCGCCACAGTTGTATTTGCATTTTGCGAACTGAAATTGCACGGCGAAGTTAAAAATTATGTGTTTATTGTTAAAGGATTTTTATGTTCCAAACCGAGTCTATCGATATTTTTGACCCCAAAGTGGATTCCATCTTCAAAAAGATTTTTGGCGAAAAACAAGAACTTTTTATTGACCTTGTCAATAGTGTGTTTGCCAATAAAAACGAAAAATTGGTGAAATCTGTTACCTTTTCAAACTCTTCTCTGCCAAAAAATATTGCCAATGGCAAAGAATGTTTTTTGGATGTTCTTGCTGAGCTCGATGACGGCAGCAAAATCAATATTGAAATGCAGGTCGCACCAGAAAAACATTATGTCAAAAGAAGTTTGTATTATTGGAGCAATTTGTATTCCAACCAATTGGCAACCGGCAATCATTACAAAGGCTTAAATCGCTGCGTGTGTATTAATATCATCAATTTTGACCTCTTCCCTGAAAACAATAGCTATCATAGAATGCTCTCTGTTTTGGATGTCGACAACCACGAAATTGTAGCCCCCGACCTCGAAATCCATTATATAATTATACCCAAAATGCCCAAACATATGTATAATGGCAGTATGACAAGGCTTGAAAAATGGTTACTCTTCTTTCAAGCATCAAACAAAAAAGTGTTCGAGGAACTCGCCATGCAAGACAGATTATTTGAACAAGCAAAAGAAACTTTGTATTTTTTGAGTCATCACCCCGAAGAAAGAGCCGCATACACCCAACGCTTAAAATATCTGTTGGATACCGCTTCTCGAATTGATGATGCTGAAGCTAGAGGTGAAGCTAGGGGCGAAGCTAGGGGCGAAGCTAGAGGTGAACATAAAAAAGCACTTGAATTCGCAAAAATGCTAAAGGCCAGAGACTTCTCAATGATAGATATTATTGAAATGACTGGACTCACTCCAGAAGAAGCTGAAAATTTGTAACGCAAGATAGCAAGTTTTAAGTTTTTTATAATTTAAACAAACCAAAGCTATATTTTTGTTATCTTATCTCCAGAGCGAGTGTTTCAAAACACTCGCTCATCAATTTGCAAATAGTTTGAGAAAGTTTTTTTATGTCACAAGAAATATTAATTGCAACCCGTAAAAGTCAGCTTGCCTTATGGCAAGCGCATAAAATTCAATCCCTCTTGCAAGAAAAAGGAATCAAAACTCAGTTGTTTCCGTTGGTGACAACTGGCGATAAAATGCAAAAATCGCAACTCGCAGATATTCATCTGTCACAACAAAATACCGAACACCATTTGACCACGGGCAAAGGGTTATTTATCAAAGAAATTCAAGAAGCCCTGCTTTCTAACAAAGCACACATTGCAGTGCATAGCATGAAAGACCTACCTGTTGCGCAAACAGCGCAGCTGAATATTGCTGCCCTACTCCCGAGAGCTGGTGCACGCGATGTGCTTATACTTTCTCCTGAACTTCTACAAAGCTCCTCGCTTCACACAATGACAGCAGCACAAAAAGCACAATTGACGTTTGCAGAACTTAAAAATATGCTGCGCAACAACCCAATTTTTACTCAAAAACTCATCGGCACAACCAGTGCCAGACGGCAATTGCTCCTTAAAAAATGTTGGAACCCTAATTTAAATGTTCAAATTTTAAGAGGCAATGTCGACACGCGGCTAAAGCGGGTACAAAACAACGAGTTTGCTGCAATCTTGCTTGCCGAAGCGGGGCTTGAACGGTTGGAATTATTTAACCAAGAGCATATGTTTTACCTTCCTATTTCAGAATTTATTCCAGCCGCAGCACAGGGAGTGATTGCCGTTGAGATTAATGACAACAACCAACAGTTAGCAAATATTTTAACATCTTTAAGTTGCAAGCAAACACGTTTTGCTGCGGGCATTGAACGGATGGTGCTTGCCCTCCTTGGGGGCGACTGTCATACCCCAATTGGTGCGCACTATGACAATAAACAGCTTTATGTTGTGTATGGCCATTACGAAAACTATAAACATGTTGTGATTTCGTGTTCTGATACAATGCTGTTAGAGGTTGCACAGCTATTGAATACAAACTTATACTTTAATCAGTTTTTTGCAGAATTGTGTCGGTCTGAGTTTGCAAAAGTTGTTGCACAACAACTTTTTGCCGCAGGATTTGCCGAAGTGAGTGATCTCAAACTGTAAACTAACTTTAAAACAAAAAAGAAATGTGCATTATGGCAAAACATGACACTGTGCCAATTATTGTGGACTGCGGCTTAGAAGGCGATGCACCACGCAAGCAAGATCATTTTTTTTATCCTGTTATGCGCCCTCACTGGCTTGAGGTCAGTTGGCAGCCTCCTCAAAATGTAAGCTTTGCAATTATTTTTACAAGTAAACAGGCCGTAACAGCATTTCAGCAAAGTATTTTTACAAAAACAAAGCAAAATAAGAGTTGGCAAAATTGCATTTCTTTTGGCGCCGTAGGAGCAACAACTGCCCAAAGCATTCAACAACAACTTGCAGCACTTGTGGCACACACCAACGCGACCATTCTTTTACCCTCGCACAGCAATGGACTTACACCGTTACTGTCTCTCATGCATGCAACACTGAAACCTGATGTGCAATTTTTTATTTTTACCTCTGCCATTGGCAAATCAGCAGACACTGTGACTGCATATTGTAAACATCACAATCGCAATATTGCTGTTGAACCTGTGTACACGCTTGAAAATATTTTAGAATCTAACGCAACACCATTTTTAACCAAACTTTTCGCGCAGCCGCGACCATCACAACAACATGTGTTATTTTATTGTCGCTCTGGCCAAATTTTAAAACAGGTTGTGCATAATTTATTGCAATTTTTTAATCTCGAATATCCTACGCAACTCCCTTCATTCATTTATTTTTTTCCTTGGGAACAGTCGGCGCAACAAGCGCTTAGTGAATTGAATTTAATTGACAGAACAACCTCTTAATGACACTTTCGTATTTAGAAGACTGAGGGATGGAAACAGTTTTCTGTTAATATAGAAAGGTACTTCTGAAAGCGCAGAACTCCTGAGGTTATTGAAACCATGAAACAATCTGAAACAATCTGGATAGAAAATCTTGCTAGAATTCAGCTTGGTACTCCGCTTACTCATTCTCATGTGCACAGCATCTTGCACAACTCATTGCTTATTTTTTTAGAAGAGCTTTGCACTCTCATGAAAAACTATACCAATTATTTTAATCAATGCATTGAGTCTGTAAAACCACAACAATGCATTCGCTTTTTTGAAACACAACAGCCACGACCTGGTTTGATTTTGTTAAAAGGAAGCGATAAAATGATCATTTCTGTCCTAGGAAATACCATTAACGTGCGCACCCTGCAGGTGCATTTAAATAGCGATCGCAACTACCGCTCTTATGATTTTGAAGCAAGGCACAATGATCACGATGGTGTGTTTTGGCGTTGCATAAACGATGGACAGCTTGTAAACCCAGAACTGGTTGCTCAAAACTATTTGAGCTCATTTTTGGTTTCTGGATGCGGCGAAGTCCCGCAAACGTTGCGTTTGGTTGTGGCGACGCATCCTTAAAAAGTACTTTGAGGTTGACATGTTGCATCATGAAGTCAAACACCGCATTGAAAGCGGAATTGCAAGTTCTGAATGTATTGTTCATGAATTCTCTGGTGGCACGGATCACTATTCTGTCATTGTGGTTGCTGACGCCTTTGAAGGCCAATCATCGTTGGCACGCCATCGTATAATTATGGATCTGTTTCAAGCCGAAGTTGCCACAGGCGAAGTTCATGCACTTTCTATTAAGGCACTGACCAAAAAACAATGGGAACAAGAAAAACACAAATATGTAGCAAAACCACTTTAAATAAATTTTATAAAATAATGAGGAGTCTTCTGTGAATACAGACTGGAAAACAAAAATTGAAAACGATGTTAATGCCAACGAAATTATGATTTATATTCGTGGTACCCCCCAAGCACCTCGCTGTGGATTTACTGCAAAAGTCATTCGCACTCTCAATCAACTTGGCAAACCCTATCATTTTGAAGATATGGATAGTGACCCCACATTGTGGTCTACTCTTAAAGAAATGAACAATTGGCCAACATCTCCTCAAATTTTTATTAAAGGAGAATTTGTTGGTGGCTGCGATATTTTTGTAGAAATGTTTCAGTCTGGCGAACTGCATGAAAAACTTGGAATTTCTAAGTAAACAACAATGTTTACTTGCATTGTCTCTTTAGAAAAAGAAAACTTCCTGATAAGCTGTGTTTCTACTGTTTTGTCAGGAGTTTTTTTATGGTCATGCATACTTTTTTGCGAAGCTCATATTTTCCTGTTTCATGTGAAGAATTATTTCAATGGCACGAACGCATTGGGGCGTTTGACCGCATGGTGCCACCGTGGATGCACTTAGACATGATATCGCGCAATGGCACCATTCATAATGGCGATGAGGTGTCTTTGCGCATGCACTTTGGTCCATTTTCACTTGACTTTAAATTTTTGCACCAAAATTATATTGCAAATAGCCAATTTCAAGATGTACAAATTAAAGGCCCTTTTTCGTATTATGCCCACACCCATCGCTTTGAAGCCGTAGAAGACAATAAATCTAAAATTACAGATATTATTCAGTACAAATTGCCGTTAGCAAGCCTGTCGCATTTTGCCACCAAACATTTTATTGAAGATAGGTTAAATCGATTATTTACCTACAGACACCGCACGTTAAAATGTGATTTGTTTTTGCACTCAAAATACTCGCAAAAAAAATTAAAAATTTTGATTACAGGCGCTTCTGGCTTGGTGGGCAGTGCTTTAGCCCCATTTTTAACGACTGGTGGCCATACGGTGATTAAACTGGTGCGAAGTCATCATAAAAGTGCACAACAACCCAAACAAGAAAACGTTGCGTATTGGGATTCGGAACAAAAATGTTTTTTAAACCCAGAAATCTTACAGGGCCTCGATGCCGTGGTGCACCTTGCTGGCGAAAACATTGCCGCTCACAAATGGAGCAACGAGCGCAAACAACAACTGATTGATAGCCGCGTGCATTTTACCTCGGTGTTATGCAATGCCTTAACACAACTCAAAGCACCTCCTAAAACGTTTATAGCGGCATCAGGGGTGGGGATATTTGGAGATAGAGATTACGATGACATTTTGCACGAAGACTCGAAGCCCGGTGAAGGATTTTTAGCCAAGCTTGCGCTTGATTGGGAAAATGCTGCAGACGGCGCCCGCAATGCCGGAATCAGGGTGGTGCATTTGCGTTTTGGCACCATTGTGTCACTTGCTGGAGGGGTATTAAAAAAAATGTACACCCCTTATCGCATGTGCTTAGGAGGACCATTTGGCTCGGGCAGGCAAATGATGTCTTGGATCGCTATAACCGATGTTTTAGGGCTTATTTTATTTGCCATCACAAACCCAAGCATCGATGGCGCCGTTAATGCCGTAAGCCCCCATGCATTGAGCAACGAACAGTTTTCGCAAATGCTGGCACAAGCCATGGGACGCCCTAGTTCGTTGCGCATCCCTGAGCTGGTGGTAGAAACCTTATTTGGCGAAATGGGGCGAGAATTGTTGCTCTCAGGACAACACGCCAAACCGATTAAAGCCACCAAACATGGCTATGAATTTTTGCATGGCCACCTGCACGATGCTTTAACGTATTGTTTGGGGGTGTAGTTTTTAAATTTTTGCAATAGTTTTTAGTTACTTAAACGCAAAAAAGCCCTCTAAATAAGAGGGCTTTTTGAGCTTATTAACGTTTGTTAAGCGTTAATTAAAATTGGTATGCCATGGTGAGGTAAGATCTCATCATAGTGTCTTTTTTATCAGCATCAGCAGATTTGCCTTTGTCACTGAATATAGCCTTATTATTTTTAACATGTTCAAAGTTAAATGCCAATTCAAAGCTGCTCACTGCATAGCCCACAGAAAACGCCATTTGCTTTTTGTCGTAGTTTAAATCTGTTGTTGTTGTATCACCATCAGTCAACTTGTTCATTGCATAGGATGCCGCATAAGTGAGGCGGTCGCCTTTTTGCAACATACCAGTGAGATAAGCTCCTGTATCGCCCGCAATACCAAAACCCATTAAAGTGGATTTTAAGGTATCATTGTTCGCAGTACCATAAACAATGTTTGTATCTGTAGCAGACGTTGCAGCAGCTGACATTCCACCCTTTGCATCATCTACTTCATACCAGAAACTCACACCATTGGTAGAGAGCACACCCTTGTTGCCAAAAATGCTTGCGTGGTTGTACACAACCGATGCTTCCATATGGGAGACATCTCTTGCTTTAGTTTTACCAGCGTCTGTATAAGCCTTTTCTTGGGAGCCATAGTAAAATTTTCCACCAATGGATTGGTTGTCATCCACATTGACAGTTGCTGCGACGTGTGCAGCAAGACCTAAACTCTTACCTTTGCCCTTAGTGATGTTATCAGCATCATTTATGCCTTTAACAGCAGAATCAACAAAATAGGTTGTAATGTTATTAAATAAACCCGCACCAAGCTCAATATTTGCCATTTTGCCTAATGCAAGAGTTTCTTTAAGGTATGCACCATCTTGACGTCCGTAACCTTGTGGCGCCCAAGTGATATCGGCAGCAGTGAGATCGGCACCGCCAATGCGGATACCGCCCATTGACAATGTTGTGGTAAAAGTATTATCGCCCGATTTTAAAGTGAGCGCATCGAGGTTTAATTGTGCGCGACGGATGTCAAATGCATTGCTATCTTTAAATGCAACTTCTAGTTCACCGCTGGCAATGCCGCCGGCAACCTTAGTTTTCACGCGAGCTTTGTCAATAGCAAAATCTGGTTTATCAGAAGCCGTAGAATTGCTAGTATTCATATTTAATTGAAAGTTACCACCAGTGGTAATCTTTTTATCCATATCTTGTGCAACAGCAGCACCGCTTAGTGCAAGAGTAGAAGCAGCTAGAGAACGTAAAACGATCTTTTTCACAAATAACTCCTTAAGTAGTAATGAAAAACTTTATATGAGCATAAACAAAAGCCATAAAATACTCAAAACTAATACTAAGGCAAGATAATTTACGTAGCAACCTTTGTCAATACGACAGCAAAATTTTTTGCCCACTGCATAACGTCAAAAAAATAATAGACGAGATAAATTTTTCTTTAATAAAACTGCAATTAATTTTTTTATAAAATTTAATAATTATTTTTAATTTTATAGGCAAGTGTTGCCCATAATTTTAATTGCCAAACGCTTGCGTGATTTTTTAACTTAAAAAAAAATACAGGTTTAAGTATTGCTCTCGTGAGCTAAACGATTTTTTTCAATTTTTTTAATGACTAATATCGATAATTCGACCATGGCATACATGGGAAGTGCCACCAAACACAAGCTAAGTACATCTGGGGGCGATAAAATTGCCCCCACAATAAAACAGGTTAAAAATGCTATTTTTCTATTATTGACTAACACTTTTGAAGATAAAATACGCGCCATTCCCAGTAACGATAATACAACAGGAACTTCAAACACCGCACCAAAAACAAGCAACATTGTAATTAAAGAATTAAAATAATTTTCATAAGTAATCATCACATGTGCATATTGACTTGCCCACGATAGCGCGTTTGAAAAAAAGTACGGAATAATTAAAAAAAAGCCAAAAGCAATTCCAAAATAAAAAAGTAACACACTGGCAATTAATGCAAGGCAGGCAATTTTTCTTTCGTGTAAATACAAAGCAGGTGCCACAAATTTCCAAACTTCTCTAATGATAAAAGGCAAGCTACAAGAAAACGCAACCAAAAAACAAATTTTAAAATTCACCATGATCACTTCAAACACACTAATTGAAGATAAATTTTGGGTAATATCTTGTTTCGTTAATTCACCTAGCACATTTTCATACGGTTTTTTTAAAAAATTTAAGATGGGTTGCATAAAAAAAAATGTGCCTGTTGTAAAAACAAATAACCAGGCAACTGCGCGCAATATGTGTTTACGCAATTCTTTAATATGCGCAACCAACGACATCTGTGTGCTTTCTGTGCCCGCAAGCACCGCCTCTCGCTTTGCTTTCCGTTGTAGCCCGGCATTAAACAATGAAGACATATAGTGCAATGGGTTAAACTTAAAACCTGCCATGTTTATTTTGCCTCCAACCAATTGCGCCCATTTCCCACATCAACAACCATTGGCACTTTAAATTGCACCGCTTGTTCCATTGCGTTTTTAAGAATTTTATAAACGTCTTGCGCTTCTTCTTGCGGACCTTCTAACACCAATTCATCATGCACTTGCAAAATAATTTTGGTTTTAAGCTGTTTACTTTGCAATTGCTTTGCAACAGCAAGCATGCCTAGTTTCATAATGTCTGCTGCTGTTCCTTGAATTGGCGAGTTGATGGCCATGTTTTCGGCAAGCTTTGCTTCAAGAGGATTTTTAGACTGTATGGCAGGAATTGGCCTTATTCTGCCAAAATATGTTTTGACAAAACCATTGGCATGCGCTGCTGCGCGTTGCGCGTCTAGGTACTTTTTGACGCCAGCAAAGTTTAAAAAATATTTTTCAATAAATTTTTTGGCATCTGGCAATGTAATTTTTTGTTGCTTGGCTAAGCGTTGTGCGCCCATGCCATAAATAATTCCAAAATTGATTGCTTTTGCCTTGCTGCGCTCATCAGCAGACACCTCATGCAAATCTTTGCCTAAAATTTGTGCCGCAGTTTGCCTATGAATATCGGCGCCCTTGCAAAAGGCATCAATCATTGTTGGATCATCCGACAAATGCGCCAAAACTCGCAGTTCTATTTGTGAGTAATCTGCCGTAAAAATGGTGTTTGCATGCTGCATGGTTGCAATCGCTGCACGCACAAGCTTGCCCCATTTTGTTTTAATTGGAATATTTTGCATATTGGGATCGGAGCTTGAGAGCCTTCCTGTCGCAGTGCCAATTTGATTAAAATGCGTATGCACTCTACCCGTTGATTTTTTAATCAGTTTTGGCAGCACCAGCACGTAGGTGGATAACAATTTAGAAAGCTCACGGTGTTGCTGAATTTTTTGTACAAAAGGGTGATCGTCAAACAACTCCAACACTCCTGCATCGGTTTTGTAACCTTGGGTGGTTTTTGCGAGTTTGCCTTTGTAACCTAAACTTTCGTGCACTTTTAATTGCTCAAATAACACGTCACCAAGTTGTTTAGGACTCGTAATTTTAAATGGCGTTTCCACAGACGCATAAATATCTTGCTCTAATTTTATTAAATTTTCTTGAATTTCTGCGGTTAAACTGCCCAAATATTCGGCATTAACATAAACTCCACTGCGCTCCATGGCATTTAGTAAACTTAATATTGGCATTTCTAAATCAAAAAATAATTTTTGTAAGTCTGCATTACTTTTTAATTTATCTTGATAAAACAACCAAAGTCTTAATGTGGCATCAGCGTCTTCGCAGGCATATTCAGTCAGTATTGATAACGGAACAGAAAGCATTGAATCGCGTCCTGTTTCTTTACCAATTAATGCGCTTGTTGGAATTTTTTGATATTGAAAATGTTTAAATGTTAAAAAATCTAAACTAAACCCTCCTTCTGCAGGGTTACAAAGCCAGGCGGCTACCATTGTGCAGCATAAAGGAGCTTCGCCAAGTTCTACACCCACATTTTTAAGCATGTGCATGTCAAACTTTAAATTATGCGCCACACACATTGCTTTGCGTTGCTTGAATGCCTCCCGCAACCCTTGCCACACATCTTGTGGCGAATATTCTGGAAATAGAGTTTCATCAGAAAGTAATGTACCACCACGCATATGCTGACTATGCGCCGCAATATAAAAAGAGGTGCCAGGGGTAAAACACAACGAAAAACCAATGGGTGTATCCTCAATAATATCGAGCCCCGTTGTTTCTGTATCAAATGCAAACCATTGGGTGTCAGCATGCGCAATTTTTGCAAACAGTTCGTTGAGATGCTGTTTAGTTACCACAAGTTGATAATTTTTGTTTTGCCATAAAAACGAATTTTGGTTATTTTCTGTATGTGTTGTTGTGTGTAACGTTAACTCTGGGTCTTTTGTCTCTGCAGTTAACACGCGCAATAAAGAATGCATGCGCAGTTGTTCTAAACTTTTTTTTGCACCCTGACTTGCTTTTAAATTTTCAAATGTATAGCGCAAAGAAAATTCAGAAACATTTAACGGAACAGAATTTTTAATTGTCACCAAATACTTTGAAAGCAAAGCACTATCTTTATGCAATTCTAATGCAGTTTTGGCTTTTTTATTGGTTATTTTTTGTAAATTTTCATACACATTTTCTACACTGCCAAACTCTAATATTAATTTTGCCGCCGTTTTATCGCCAATGCCTTTAACACCAGGAATATTATCAACTGCATCGCCAGTAAGAGCAAGCACTTCAATAACCTGATGAGGCGGCACACCAAAATAATCTATTACCTTTTCTGGGGTGATAATATCGTATTCATCGCCTTTTTTTAAAGAAAACAAACTAATGCGATGATTGATAATTTGCATGAAATCTTTATCTAACGTCACTATAAAAACATCACCATAATGCTCAAAAAATGCTGCAAGGGTTGCGGCAACGTCATCGGCTTCAAATCCTGGAATGGCAAACGATGGAATTTCCATCTCTTGAACAATTTTTTGAATGAGGACTATTTGCGGAATAATTTCTGGGGGAGGAGCACCGCGGTTTGCTTTGTACAGCGGATAAGTTTCATGGCGAAATGTTTTTTCTTTCAAATCCCAACACACCGCAAAGTGAGTTGGTTTTTGCTCTCTAAAAATTTTAATCAAAACTTTTAAAAACCCATATACAGCGCCAACTGGCGTGCCATCCTGTGCTGTTAAGCGCGAACCCATTGCATAAAAAGAGCGAAACAACAAAGACATGCCATCAATGATAAAAAGACGTTGTGGTGTATTTTCCATTATTTTTCCAAATTTAAATTGGTTTGTAATCTCTTATAAAATCTTTGGTAAACCTAAAAATCTCAAACTCCCTACTTATTCTGCTTCAAAATAACTTGGCGTAGGGGTGGGACGAAGTAAAGGAAATAGCACAGTATCTTTAATGTTTTCGCAGCCACAAAGAATCATTGTTAACCTATCAATACCAATTCCCACTCCAGCAATTGGCGGAAATCCGTGTTCCATGGCAGTTAAAAACTCTTCATCAATTGGCATGGCTTCATCGTCACCATGCTCACGAGCGCGCATTTGCTCTTCAAAACGTTCGCGTTGATCCAGAGGATCCACGAGCTCCGAATACGCTTTCACCAACTCTACACCATTTACCAAAAACTGGAAGAAATCGACGTAGTGACTTTCTGTTTGATTTCGCCTTGCAAGTGGCGCCATTTCAACGGGGTATTTCACTAAAAAACATGGCTGAATCAGTTTTGGACGAGACACTTTTTTATACAAAGAGTCTACCATATTGGCCCAGCCTAAGGTTGCAATATCGTCGTCTAAGCGAATATTGCGTTGTTTAATTTGCTCTGCAAGGAGCTCCTTGGTGTTAAATTTTTTAATATCAATGCCACAATCTCTGGCAATAAGTTCTGAGTATTCGTACACAGGCCATTCGCCAGAAAAATCAATTTCTTGACCACCAAGCGAAACTTTCACTGTGCCAAAAATTTTCTCAATCAAATTGCGCATCATCCCTTCTACAAAACCGCGCATACTCTCTGCGTTAGAGTACGCCGCATAAAATTCTAGCATAGTAAAATCTTGCAAATGGGTTGCAGAAATACCCTCATTGCGAAAACTGCGGGCAAACTCAAACACTTTATCCATACCCGCACCAATGCAACGTTTTAAATACGTTTCGCAGGCAATGCGCATCACACATTCAATATCTAATGCATTATGATGCGTATAAAACGGACGCGCCAATGCTCCAGAAGGGGTGGTTTGTAAAATTGGAGTTTCAACTTCAAGATACCCAGTATCTTCTAAATATCTCCGCAGAGTTTTTACAATTTCAAAACGTTTTTGAAACACATCACGCGAAGTGGGGTTCATAATGATATCGAGATAACGTTGACGATAACGGGTTTCGATATCTTCGATGCCATGATACTTTTCTGGAAGCGTGCGCAAACATTTGTTGAGCAATTTCCAGCTCGCAACCCTAAGGGTCAGTTCACCAGTTTTGGTGACAAACATTTCACCTTCAACACCTACAAAATCACCAATTGACACATCAGCAACAAAGCTCTCAAATACCTCTGGAGACTCTTCTGTTTTGCGCACACAAATTTGTACTTTTCCGCTAAAATCATAAATATGTGCAAAAAGTATTTTTCCCATTGTGCGCATTGCCACGATGCGCCCTGCAGTGCTCACACCTTTAACACCTTCAGAGAGTGCGGCGACTTCTGCAACAGAATGGGTTTTAGGGTAGTGATCGGCTAAGTTTCCTTTTTCTCGTTGTTCTAAAAATTTAGTTTTTTTAAGTTCAAATATAGAATCTGACATACCTTACGTCCTTTTGTTTATGTACAAAGACACGACACATGTTTTTAATAAAATCGCAACAAACCCGACCAATACGATGCTAGGTCCCACGGGCCAATTAAAGCCAAACGCAAACAAAACACCGAGCAATCCTCCAACAAGGCTTAATAAAACAACCCGCAAGGAAAATACACTCCGAGGTTGATAAACAATTGTTGGTAAGGTGAGCAATGCAGAAATCATGAGCCCCCCCACAGCAAACAATCCCGATAGAATGGCTGCAGTCAAAAGAACTGGAAACATTTTCTCAAGAAGTTTGACTTTAAAGCCCGCTATTTCTGCAAATTCGGGATCAGAAAGCCATGCGTCCCAATGTTTTTGTAACCCAACAATTGAAGTTAAAATAAATAAAAACACTCCAGCAAGCACCAACACATCATGCCAAGCCAGAGTGAGCACATCACCAAATAAAATACTTTCGGGGTTAATACGAATGTCTGGATAGCTTGAAATTGCAATAATTCCGATTGCAAAAAAAGAGGTTAAACAAATAACTGCCGAGGCATCAGGCGGAATCCGCAGTGTTTTTAAAATCCACTCAGAAATTAATGCCCCAAAAAGCGCGGTCACACCAGCGCCACCTAACACACAAACCCAAAAAGGAAGAGACGTTAAATTTGCAATAAAGATTCCGGCAATCACTCCCGGAAAAACCAAATGCGACAGAGTATCTCCCATATAAGCACGCTGTTTGAGCACGACAATTGGGCTTAACGTGCCGCACATTAAAGTAATAAAGACTGTTGCTGCAATTGCTGTTTGTGCAAAGCTATAATTAAAAATTTCAAAAAAATTGCTAAGGGTTTGCAGCATAAAAAATGCCTTTATTTAAGATTATGGTTTTTGCAGCTCTATACATAATATTTAATTAAATTATTACGGTAGATCGGGTTTGATCGTGTTTTCGGGTAAATGCAATGCTTCGCGTTAAATAGTTTTTAAAATTCTCCAAGTGGTGGTCAACAATAAAAATACACACCTTATGATCACATGCAAGCTGCTCTAATGTATCCATGAGCTGCTGCTGACAACATGTATCTAAGCTTGCTAATGGCTCATCTAAAAACAGCATTTTAGGGCACGATAAAATTGCTCTAACAATCATGGCACGTGTTTTTTGTCCGCCACTGAGCTCATGAAAACTGCGATTTTGATACCCAGCAAGTTGCCACTCAGACAACAATGCTTCAATATCTTCGATATCTTTCGCTGTAAAACGATATTGTGGTCCACGCCCCTGTTTGATAAAATCTAATACCGTAATATGAAAATATTTATTTACAGCATGAGACTGCGGCACGTAACCAATTCCTTGTGAAATATTGTGCACAGTTGGAATGGGAGCATCGTTAATCAAAACGGACCCAGCCATAGGTCTAATAAGCCCAAGCCATGTTTTTAATAATGTTGATTTTCCGCACCCATTTTGTCCTAAAATCGCATAAATTCCTGGCTCAGAAATTTCACCTGAAAACGGATGAATTAAGCTTGCTTTTTGTGGATAACCAATGACTAAATCTTTCCAACTCAAATAACTCATATCAATTCCATTAAGTAGGCAATTAGTCTTTTAAAGCGTTAATAATTGTAATTAAATTATGACGCCACATTGCGGGTGCTGTGTCGGCATCCGAGTTTTTGCCTCCAAGGGAATCGCCATACAAAACTCCCCCAACTTTAACTCCAGCCTCATTGGACACAGTTTTTATGTTGCGCATATTACCCGTAGATTCAAGAAAAACCGCAGAAATATTTTCTTTTTTTATAGCTGTAATGATTTTTTTTAACTGTTGTGCAGTAGGGGCGGCGTCATCGGATAGACCTAAAATACTATAAATTTTAAAATCAAATTCTGCTGCAAAATACCCAAGTGCATCATGATTGGTGGCAATCACACGTTTTTGTGGTGGCAAAACCTCAGACATTTTTTTGAGATGCGCCACCTCTTTGGTTAAATAACTCAGATAGTGTTCTGTGCACTGCCCAAAATTATTGGCCTCACTGGGCAGAGCAATTTGCAGTTGTGCTGCGATTTTTTGCACAGCCTTTTTAGTAAGCTCCGGTGACTGCCAAATATGAGGATCATACAATAGTTCAGAATCATGATGGTGGTGTTTTTCATCTTTGTGTATTTTTGCCAGAGGCATTCCTGCTGTCACAGAGAGCCATTGCTGCTCCGCTTTTTTTGTCATTTTATCTAGCCAAGGTTCAAACCCAGAGCCAATTGCAATCACAATTTGTGCTTTATCTAAAGCGATTCGATGTTGTGGCGTCATAAAAAAAGAATGGGGATCGCGCCCAACTGCAATTATAGAATGAGTTTCAATTTTTTTTGAAAAACAAGATGCTTCTTGCACAAGAGTTTTTAAGTAAGGAATTGTTGTGACAATTTTAATAGGTTGTTTTTCGGTTGCAAAAACAGAATGACATATAAAAAATAATATCACATTTATAACATATAAAAAAATTGAGTTTGTTTTCATAACTTAATATTGAGTCCATCGGTTAAAGAGTCTTTGTACGCCCTTCTAGCGGGCACCAAACCCAAGACACAGGACAAAATAAGAACAAGGAGTAAGTAATAATACTCATGTAATTGTACTGACAAAAAGGGAACAAAAACACCAAATTTTTCTAGCAAAATGGGTTGCACGATAAAAACAGCAATGTAGCTTAACATATAACCCAGTACACAACCTAATACACCAAAGATAAAAGATTCAATCACCAGTAAGAACACGACCGATGAGATTCCTGCGCCTACAGCTCTTAAAATCGCCATTTCACGGCGGCGCGAATCCAATGCCGCATACAAAGAAACCATCATGCCAACCAATCCAATAACCACAACCAAACCAGACACCAACTGAAACACCACTTCAATATAATCAACAATTTGCCAAAATTGATTGAGTGTGACTCCAGGAATAATGGCCATAATTGGCTCTTTTGTATAGTTATTAATATCACGCTGCATCCCCAAGGCGCCAATACGAGAGCGCATCCCCAACAAAAATGCAGAAAGTTCTTTTACTTTAAATTGTTCATCGCGGTGAGATGCCTCGCGATGAATTGCTTCGGTGCCTTCTAGCGATATAAATAATGCCCTATCAACAGGAGTTCCTGTTTCTTTTAAAATTGCAACCACCAAAAAAGGATTTTCAGAATGATGGTGGATAGAAGGTCCATCTGCAACACCATGAGATAACTCTATACGATCACCAAGTTTTAGGTTTTTCTTTTTTGCAACATCGGCCCCTAAAACAACATCAAAAATTTTTTTTGGGAGTGTGCCTTCTTTTAATTCTATCCACTTGTTTCCATGAAATCTATAATGTTCATAAAAATTGAGATCGGTTGCCACAACTCTAAAACCAAAAAAACTATCGCCAAATGATAATGGTATGGTCCATTTTACTGCAGGATTGTCTTTTATTATATTATAAGTTTGCCAGCTCACATTGTGAATGGGGTTGCCAATGTGAAATACAGAGTATAATAAAAGTTCCATCCCACTACCGCGGGCTCCCACAATCAGATCGGTTTGACTTATAACACTAGAAAAACCTTCTTTTGCGCCATCACGAATTTTTTCGACCGTAAGAAACAGCATCACACTCAATGCCATCGAAAACACAATTAAGAAAAAAGAAATTTTTCGATTCCAAAGAGATTTTATTGCAATTTTAAATAGAGAAATCATTGGACAACCCGATTTATTTCTGGAAGATAAATCTGTTTATTAAAATAAGATTTTAAAGATTGATCATGACTTACAACCACAAGAGTTGTTTGTTGTTTTTCGCATTGAGCAAATAATTTATTTAAAAAAAATTCTTTTTGTTGCGCATCCAACGCACTGGTTGGCTCATCACAAATTAGTAATTTTGGATACCCTAATAGCGCGCGCGCTGCAGCAACCCGTTGTTGTTGTCCAATAGAAAGCTCTGTGACTTTTTGTGTTAAAAGATTATGTATATTTAAACTATGTGTGATTTCGTTACAGCGCTCACCAACAGAAAGTGGATGAATATTTTTTGCCAGGGACTCGTTTAAGAGAGAAGGCAAAAGAATATTGTCTTTTACATTTAAATAAGGAATTAAATTAAACATCTGAAAAATATAACCAATATAATTTGCCCGCAACGCATCTCTCTTTGCCGCTTTGAGTCCCACGCACTCAATATCAAATATTTTAACAGAACCATGTTGCACCGTAATGATTCCTGCAATAATGCTTAATAATGTTGTTTTGCCGCAACCACTAGGCCCATACAAAAAAACTTTACTTCCGGTTGCAATTTCTAGTAGTTCAATATCAAGAACAGGTTTTTTATTTTTATAAAAGTATTTTAAGTTTTTAATAGAAATATCAAACTGACTCATAATTTCTAAAACCTTAAGACAAACAGTATTATTAATTATTTTGCAGTTTAAGCTCAGAGTGTTGCATAATTATATTAAACAAGCAACAGATTTTTTATTTAAAAACAAAATTCATTAACAAAGTCATTTACTTGACAATAAAAAATCTTGTATATTTAAAACAAATTAAATATACTAAAAATTAAATCTTATTTTATTTTATTTAGAAAGTGAGCGTTATGAAAGAAATTAAAAAAAATTCCCTTTTTGCGTTACTTGCAATGACCATGTGTATTATGGCAGCAAAAGCCCACGCTGCGGGTTCTGCAGGATGTGGGTTGGGGTCTGTTGTTTTTAGGGATAATAAATGGTGGAAACAGCTTTTTGCAATGACAACAAACCATGCAACTTCAACACAGCCTCTTGGCATTACGTTTGGCACATCAAACTGTGCCCCTGGACTTTTTGGAGATGCCGTCACACAAGAAAACTATTTGGCAATCAACCTCACTTCGATTCAACGTGAAGCTGCACAAGGTAACGGCGAAGCGTTAAATGGTCTTGGTCTGACTCTTGGTTGTGAAACAGAAAAACTGCAAGATTTTAACTCGTATACTCAAAATCATTATAAATCGATTTTTAATACACCTGAGGTTAAACAAATTTTAATCAATTTAAAAACAGAACTGCAAAAAGATAAAAACTTAGCGAATTCTTGCTCAGCACTAAATTTATATCATTAAATTTCAAATCTCAAAATTAACTTGAATATTTAAAAAAAATAATTATAGTATGCCAATTAATAGTTGAGAAAAATCAATTAGAATTTGAATAAGTAGTTAAACAGGCAGGCAGAAAATCGTCCGAAAACATGGACGATAAGGCCTTTAGTCGATCGAACTTTTGATGCGATTTGAATACCGCTGGATTCAATTAACCAGTTAAAAAGGATTTCAATGGACTGCCGAATAGAGCTAACAGATTTAGAATAAACTTTCTCATCACTAGAAAGAGTTTTTTTATTCCGAGAGAGTTTAATTGGTGTGTGTAATTTAGAGTTTATTTGATTCAAGTTTTTTTTAGTTGATTTGTCACAGTAAGCACGATCGGCAAAGATTTGCGAATGTTTGAAGTTTAAAAGATCATTCTTAACAGCAGTTAAGTCGTGAGTTGCGGCGGGTGTGATTTTAAAATCAATAGGTGCGGCAAGTTTTTTATTTTGAAACAAAGCAGCGAGATGAAGTTTTAACCCATAGTAAAATTTATCTTTTGAAGAGCAATAGCCAATAGCAGAAATATCGTTTGCAGTATTGCACTTGTGCGCCCGAAAACCAGTTGTGAGTATAATAGGTAAAGAGTCAATAAGAATAAAAGGTTTGGATTTTGTTTTAGGGATTTTAAATTTATTATTTTTTAAAATAAAGTTTGCAAGTTCAGGAAAGAGTTTACTTAAGCTATTAAGTCTTGACAAAAATCCTTCATAAGAAGGCAAGTGAGGAAACCAGTTTGGAATAAAATTTTTAGTGAAGTTAAAAATAGCTTTTATATTTTTTTGTTTCATTAAAACTCCAAAGATGTAAATAGTGGTGACTTCTTGGTCTGTGAACGAGGGATTTGAGTTTGGACTAATTTTTAAAAAAGAGGTTGGAGAGAGTTGAGAAAAGAAATCGCAGGTAGTAAGGTATACAGTGATGAGTTGGCTCTGCCAGTCCATTGGTAGCTCCTTTGTTAATTTTGTTTGTGCAAAAATTATTTAACAAATTGGAGCTATTTCTTCAAGCCTCACAATAACTTTCTCAACTATTAACTGGCATATAGTATTTATTTAAATTTACTTTAAATATGGTATTAAAATATTGTTAATTTATATAAAATTTTTAATTTATTTATTTGCAATATTATTTTCATCTTACTTGTTTGCTCAAGAAGAATATGCAGCAACTGAGATGCAAAATTATTTTATCCAAAAATCAAGAAATCTTCAAATTGCAAAACATCCATTATGGAGTCGTTTACTATTTTACCAAAAAAAAATTTTAGGAGATTCAAAAGGAATAATTGATAGCAAAAATTTTTATGTCTCACCAAATGGCAAAACTGACTTGACACAAGAATTAGAAGCAACCCTTAGAGCGTTTTTTAAAAACGAGCCTGATCCTAATTATTCAGCACAATGTCTATTTCCACGTAGAACGAAATGGCTAAAAGAAATGCTTGATGACAAAAATTTTCAAATTCCAACTAAGCAGTGCCCAGAATTAGAAAAATGGATCTCCATGCTCAATCCTAAAGGAGTTGTTCTTGTTTTTTCTTCGTTTTATTTAAACAATCCATCGAGTATGTTTGGCCACACATTTTTAAGAATTCGCAATTCTAATAGTGCTCTCACAGATTATGGAATTAATTTTGCAGCAGTGCCCGATACCGATAATGCACTCATGTACTCTCTGAAAGGACTTTTTGGATTTTTTGAAGGCTACCTTAGCATTTTACCCTACTCTTTTAAAATTCAAGAATACAACAACTCCGAAAGCAGAGATATCTGGGAGTATGAATTGAATTTTAACCAAGAACAAAACTTAAATTTAGCATTAAGTATTTTAGAAGTTGGCAATCATAACATTGATTATTATTATTTTGATGAAAATTGTTCTTTTATTTTACTCGCACTTTTAGATACAATTGATGAAAATTTTAAATTTTCTGATAAGTTTACATTATGGGTTAATCCTGCAGACACAATTCGAGTCATCTCTTCGCATCCCAATATGATTAAATCTATTAACTTTAGACCTTCTGCCGAAAAGCGTTTTCGGTATCGGTATCAACTGTTAACCCCACACGAAAAGCAAGTGCTTCAATCAATACTAAAACAAAAACAACAACTCACTTTACTTACTGAACGGTTGCCACCCCAAAGTATTGCCAAGGTTTTGGATGGATTACTCGAATATATCGATTACGAAGAAAAACTTGCAGGCACTGAGACTGCTAAAAAATACTCACAACTCAGAGACGATGTTTTAAATTACAGGGCATCGCTAAGAATTATTTCGGATGTCATGCCAAACGAAGCACCACCTTTTGAGCGCCCCGATCAAGGTGCAGCAGGAACAAGTATTGGTATAGAGTCTTATTACTCAACTCATCATCAGGCTGAATTGCAGTTTGAATTTATCCCTGTGCTCCACACATTAGATAGCCCTTCTCTAGGATACCCCAAAGACGCACATCTCGAATTGCTTTCAACCGCGTTACGTTACAATATAAATGATCATGCACTCTCTCTTAGCAAAATACATTTGGTGAATCTTGTTTCGATCCCACCCTTATATCCACCATCGTATCCGATTGCCTGGAATTTAAATATTGGCGCAGAAGAACTCAATGCATTCAAAAATAGCAACCAATCCTCAGCGGAGCTTGTGTATTTTGCTAAGGGAGGCGCTGGTATGTCGCTCCAATTCCAATGGCTGCAGTTTTACGTCTTGCCACAAATTGGTTTTGCTTACCAAAATAAAAAAAACTACGGAATTGCAACAGGAGGTTTACTGGGGTTTATTGTTAGACCAGCAGAGACATGGGTAGTTTTCACCGAAATAAATTGGATGTCTCATTTGAACATTTTAAATTCTTCATGGAATGAAAATTTTTTAGCAGATATGTCTTTATCTAAATTAACTTTTAATAACTTAAAAATGACAATATTTGCTCGGTATAATAGTGCTACAACCGATTTAAAATTTGGCTTTGGTGTTTTTTTTCATTTTTTTTAATTTTTTTGGTGCCAAAACTTTGAAAAATTTTCATTTCTATGAGAATGATTATTTCATATACTTTAAGCGGGATCTTCACAGATCCTATTCCTAATGTACGCTTTGACTGGAGCCCTTTTATGGTAAAAAGTGAACTCATCGAAATTCTTTCTTCAAAAGCAGATGTCACCTCCCCGCAGGCTGAAGAGCTTATCAATATGTTTTTTGATACCATTTCAGAAGCTCTTACTGTTGATGGGCGTGTTGAAATCCGCGGTTTTGGCGCATTTACTGTGCGTAAATACAAATCCTATGATGGACGCAATCCAAAAACAGGAGAAAAAATAGAGGTACCTGAAAAAAAACTCCCTTTCTGGAAAACAGGTCTTGAGCTCAGACAACGCGTGGATGGATTAGGTTGAAAATCACTGATGTCCAAATTGGCAAAGTAAAAATTCCACTAAAGCGCCCTTTTAAAACGGCTTTACGGACAGTTTATTTTGCAGAGGACATCGTCATTAAACTGAAAACACACTCAGGAATTACTGGATTTGGAAGTGCTGCTCCAACTTTTGCCATAACTGGCGATTCCCAAGATTCTATCGTTTCTTGTCTTGTTCATCATTTAAAACCCAAAATTTTAGGCATGGATGTTGCGCATATCGAAAAATTAATGGCCAACATCCATTCTTCTATTGTTAATAATACCTCTGCATTATCGGCAGTTGACATGGCGTTGTACGATCTGCATGCGCAAGCATTAGGTGTGCCATTGTATCAACTGCTAGGCGGTTATCGTAATCTTATATTTTCGAGCCTGACAATTAGCGCCAATACTCCAGAAGTGATGGTTGCTGATTCTCTTGTGGCACTTGATGAAGGTTTTTGTGATTTAAAATTAAAACTTGGCGCAAACTCTGCACTCGATCTCAAATGCGTGCAAGCAGTTCGTCACGCTGTTGGCAAGCAAATAAAAATTTGTGTTGATGCCAACCAAGCGTGGCAACCAAAAGATGCTGTGCGAATTATCAGAAATTTTGAAAAATTGGGCTTGGACATCGATTTTGTCGAACAACCTGTTGCCGCAAAAAAAATGCGCGACCTCAGGTTTGTGAAAGAACACGTGAACACCAATGTGTTAGCCGATGAATCTGTCTTTTCGCCTTATGATGCATTGCAAATTATAAAACTCAACGCTGCAGATATGATTAATATCAAACTCGCTAAGGCTGGAGGGATTTATCTGGCTAAAAAAATATTAAATATCTGTGAGGCCGCTGGAATAGAATGCATGGTTGGCTGCATGCTTGAAAGCCAAGTTGCCGTCACGGCGGCAGCACACTTTGCAGCCGCTCACAAATCTATTTTACGCTGCGACCTTGATCCACCAGCACTATTGGCAGAAAATCCTGTAGTGGGTGGCGTTTCTTTTGATGGAAATATGTTAAGCCTCAGCAACCGCCCTGGTCTTGGAATTCAAGACATCATTGATTTTCAACCAATTGCTAGCTAAAGCGCGTTGCTGAAAATGTTACTTTTTTAAAAATAAATACCCAATGTTCCTTTCATATTCATTGGTGAAATCATTCTATTTTTACCTGCAAACGGATATTCAAACTCTGCGCTAAAATCAACAGGAATTCTATATGGCAAACCGCTCACTTTGGTGCCAATGCTTGCAGAATAATATTGCTCGACACCATGATCGGGATGCATACTGCTATCACTCAAATAAAATTGATCGCCAAAGGTATAAATTGGCATGTTATTTAAAAATGCTTTGGCTGCAATATTATATTTAGCCTGCGTATAAAACCCAAGCCATTTGTAGCTTTCTGAAATATTGCCCACACCCCAGGCTGCTTGCACAAAGCCCACATGATGCAACCCTTTGCGCGAAAATTTAAGCGTATTTAATTGTTTATCACCATCTGTGACTGTTGGATCGGCGGTATTGAATGTGGTGTTATCAATCATGCTGGTACGACCTAACTCCACTTCATTTAATGAATATTCTGAAGCATGTTGCCAACTGAAAATAAATCCAGGAGCAGGGACATAGTCTAAGTTCCAACGCACTATCAAATCGTACGTACCACCACCTGTAATTAAAGTGTTGTCACCACCTGTAGGACGCATGGCTGAAGCCAAATTAAACTTTCCCGTTGGAAAACGCATCCCACCACCAACAGACAAATATAATGGAACCTGCATCAGTGGCGATTGTTCAGAAATCACACTCCAAAGAATACCAACTTGAATATCACCAATACCTGTTGCTCCAGAGGTTGGCTGCGAGGCTGTGAGTAAAATATTACGCACTTGCGATATAATGGATGATGTACTTCGTAACGTAACAGTTTCACCAGTAGGAAGAGTGAGTGGTAAATTAGCACCAATGCTTCCGCCATTATTAATATGATTTAAGCACGCATCTTTTGTTGAAGCACCGCCACAGAGAGCTGCATTAATTTGCGGGAGCTTTGTTGCAAGTTTATCTATCAAATGATCATAATAATGTTTGTACATTTCTGAATTTGCTGCAACCGTATTGCCATCCATTCCAAGATTATGCACATTCACAAACGGCAAACCAATTCCAATCGAAATAGAATTTGTAAGCCCATATTGAATAAGAGCTCCTGTAATAAGGCGTTTGTAGTCTAAGCCATTGTTAACTTTTTTGCCTTCACTATCAAAGCCCATGGTTCCAAACGAATACGCCACAGGCATTTCTACTTTAAAAATGCCTTTAGGAAGAGTTTTACCTGTTGGCAACACTGCAAAGCGAGGAGCAGGACGTTTTTCTTCGCCACCCCCACCTGCAACTTCGGCAGTGGGATCAATTTTAGAATCTTGCTGCGCACTTAAATTATTATTTTGGACTATTAATTTTTCGGGCAACGCGTGCACAGAAAAAGAACTTGCTATTAATCCTAAAAGTGAAAAATACTTAAGTGAGATGAGTTTTTTTTGTATAATGCGCATTATAAACCCTTTAATAAATTACTATTAAAATATTTTTTATAAATTAGCCAACCATTAGACAAAGAGAGAAGAGGTTAAATACAAAACAATTCATAACACCTCAAAAAAAAATTTGCAAGAATACGTAAATTTAATTAAGACTTGCAAGAAATTTAGATTAAGGATATTAAACTCAAAGCCAACAAATTAGCAAGAGAAGAAGAGGTTGGCGCAGAGTTATTTTAGAGGCACTCTACGCAGTACAAGTAAATAAATAACCATCAACTTTGATTGTGTTATTAAAAAAATTATTAACAAACAATACTTAATTAAAAGGTATTTTTTATGAAAAAAGCACACACTGCGTTTTCTCGGTCAATTTTTTTATCTGTATTTACTCTTGTTGGCTGTGGCTTTAAAGGCAATACCAATATGCAAACTGAGGCTCACCAATCAAGCCTTAAAGCCGATGCTGTTTCTAGCTTATTTGGCACACCTTTACATTCTGATCCTAAAATTAATGTATACAGTTTAAAAAATGCTTTAATTAAAGCTCCTGATCATGTTTCTCCAACAGGCAATAACACAGAAAATTATGATAAAATAAAATCTGCTGCCCTAAAATATGTAAACGAAAATATTGCAAAATCTGATGCCACAGAAATAGTGAGCATTACAAAATTTGCTGATGTATTAAAAGACTCTGGATTTGATGATAGCTATTATGATGCATCCAAAGTCAACGAAGAAAATTTTATCGCCATTCCTTTTCTTGAGCAAAATTCTGAAAACGTAACAGATTTAAGTGAATACAAAACTCGTACAGGTATTAATAACGAATCTAAATTTAAAGTGTATGGCACAAAAAATGGGAAGTTAGATAAATCTACTTTTGCTGAAGGAACAGTGTATCTGTTTACTTATAAACTCAATAACTCAGATGTAAAACATTCTGCGATAATTACAGTCCCTGATTCTTTGAGTAACGAAAATCAGTTACCGTTAATTCTGTATGCGCATGGTGGCGATTCTGGTGTGTCATTTAGAAATATAGCACAAATAATGCAAAGTAATTTAGCACAAGGGATTGTTGCAGCTCCTACGTTTCCGGGCGAAGCAATTTGCGCTATCACAACACTGGGCGGCACACAACAAAACCTGCTTCGTAGAAGTTGCGGGGATGCAAGCGACAATGTTGAAAATCCTGTGCTTGTCATAGAAGGCGTGCGTTCTCCGCTTCATGAAGATGTGAACTCCTTAATTGGTGTACACAATGCCATCACAAAATTGGCGTTAAATACTGTCCCTAATAAACCTACAATCAAATTCTCAGATAACACCATTGATCAAAACTTTAAAAATCAATTGAGCTTTTTACGCTTTAATGCAAAATATTCTGCTATTTCTTTTTTAAATAGTCCGCAAACCCTTGGCGTTGCAGCAAGCCGTGGTGGGGCAACCTTACTGGCTACAATAGGTCGAATTGGTATTTATTATGAAAATATATTTAAAGAATTGCTAACTTCAAAAGAGCAAAGTTTAAATTTTAATTTTATAGAAAAAATTCCTAAGCTTCCCTTACTCAGTGGCGCGGCACTTTATTATTCTCCTTCTACACTACTAATGGGTGATTTTGCATTACCATTTCATTATATATTACGGGGGCATTTATTTGATTCTAGCGATTACAACAGGTTCCCAATGGTACCCGATCTCAATAAAAATCCATATATTGTCAATTATCGCAACGCCCCAGCAGACAATCACGAACAAGAACTTAATAATCTTGCAGGCTGGCTTGCGGCATCGGATACAACATTTTTAGGCCCATATTTGTCTGTGGCCATGCAAAATTGGACGTACACAATTGATTCTCTCTCAAATAAATTAAATGCAAATATAGAAGAACAATTCGCAAATTCAGACAATAAAAATCTTGTTGAAACACTTCAAAAATCTGGAGCGATGAGAAGCGGTACTCCAAGTATTCAGGGTATCATCGCGCAACTTCCAAAGCTAAAAGACACAAACGAAGCTCATCATGCACAAGCCCAAAAAGTTATCAAAGACATTTTTACAAAATCTATTGGAGAACGACAATCTGCGCCAGGCTCTATTATTTTGTTGCATGCCACCCACGATCAAGTGGTGCCTTATACGCAATCGTTAATTACAAAAAGTATTTTGGATAAAGTTTTTGATTTAGTGCACAATAAAAATAGCAGCGAATCTCAAAAAAAGCTGACGTCATTTCGCATTCCTCCATTGGGGGCACAACTGTTTGCGTTTCAGCCAGAAGATAAATTTTATACCGTAGTAATGAATACTAAAACATTAGACAATAGTATATGCACAAAGGAGAATAATACATTTAATCAAAATAAAAATGCATGTTTTGGTGGAACACGGCATAGCTTAGCGCATGGCGATGCTGCTTTTGCAACAAGTGCATTGATTAATCAATCTGCAAGCAATCAAGAAGGGGTGCTAAAAAATATTTTAAAAAATGGCATTCCTACTGCTTCAAATATCCAGGATATATTAGAAAAACTCGATGGTGGATATAGACAAGTAGAAAAAAAATTACAAAAAGAAATAAACAATTTAAAAAGCGAAATTGAAAATCCCACTACCAATATCGCAACAAGAAAAGCAAATGAAACAAATATTTCAAAAGCTCAAAAAGAATACAATTATCTTACAGTAACAAAATTAAATACCACGTGTACAACAGAATCCCCCTCTGGAGTGTGTTACTTAAAAAATGGACCGCAATTTCATCGGCCTCTTTATCTTGATGGTAAGCAAAATGACTTTTTAATAGATAAAAAATGGGATACCACTGCAGCTTCGGCGCAGTCTCCTTTAACCCCATCCGATGTGCTGGGTGCGTGGTTTGCAAGTGCGGCGCAAGAAGTGTTAACACAGTAAGATTTTTTGCTAACGCAATAACTTTTGCCCAGTCAACATTAGTTGAACATTTGGGATTGCAGTTAAGTTTTACCTGAGAACATCGATATGCTTCTTACTATTAAGCAAATACGAGTTCAACATGACAAAATTTAACAGCAGTTTTAAAAATTTATTTAATATATTGGTTGAGCTGCGGCAAGAGTTTAACTGTTTAAGCCTTGAGACCGAAAATTTAAATGAAATTGCGATGAACGCCGCGGTCACTGCAGGACAAACAGGCAATTCAATAAGAATTTATACAGAAATATCAAATCAAATCGCAAATTCTTCAAAAAAAATGAAAAACTTTATAGATAAAAATCGAAGCGAAGTTAACACAATTTTAAATTTAACTTTAAAAATTCTTTCAAATAATATGATGAACAATAAATATTTAGAAACCACAATGGGTAACTCAACAAAAAATAATGCAATTTTATTAAAAGAAAAATTAGATAAAATAAATTTGTATGACTTAAAAATTTTTGATGATTTGACTTTTCATGTTTACAAAACTAAAGCATTTTTAAAAACAATACTGCAACTGCAATATAAATTATTTGGTTTATACAATTGCTTAATGATTGAAGCTATTGAATTAGAAGCAAGTTCGTATACCGCAATCAAAACATTGAGTGATAGTTTGTATAAATCTTTTGAAATGACAATTCCTTGTTTAGAAAATTTGTTTGCAATACTTAAAAAAATATTAAGAATCATTAAAAATTTGAGCTGAGGAAAGTATGCTTAAAAAAATTTTACATGATCAAGACAATTGCAAATGGGTGATGTTTGGCCGCGATCCGCAAAAGAAAAATAGTGTGATTGATACCAATGAATATGCAATTATTGTTAACAACGAAGCTATACTTCTTGATCCAGGGGGTATAGAAATTTTTCCTGCAGTGCTTACTGCAGTTTCTGAAAGCCTCGACATTAAAAATATCAAAGCTTATCTTTGCAGCCACCAAGATCCAGACATCATGTCATCTCTCGCTTTATGGCTGGGCCTTACGCCTAATGCAAAAGTTTATATATCTTGGTTGTGGAGTAGTTTTGTTGCCCATTTTGGTGGCGAATATGTCGAAAACTTTATTACTTTGCCAGATGAAGGAGCGCAATTCGAGCTCAATCACAAACGGTTTGATTTTATTCCTGCGCACTACTGTCATTCGTCAGGAAATTTTCATTTTTATGATCCTGAGGCAAAAATTTTGTTTACTGGTGATATGGGTGCGGCATTGGTGCCTGGTGATTACCCCTTGGTTGTCGAAGATTTTAAAGAACACATTCGCTACATGCAAAAGTTTCATCAACGCTGGATGCCTTCTAATGACGCCAAAAACAAATGGGTAAATAGAGTTAGAAAATTAAATCCCAAAATGCTGTGTCCGCAGCATGGTTCAATTTTTACCGGAGAAAATGTAAAAAACTTTTTAGATTGGATTGAAGATTTAGAAGTTGGCAAAGTAAAATCATAAACACAAAGGGATTAACTTATGAGTCCAGAAAATAAAAAAACAAATATTGAACAGGTCTTAACTCATTTTTTATCGTCAGAAAAAAGTGTCGAAGACCTATCAATCACTCTGAATAAAATTGAAAAAATGATTTTTACAGTTAGAGATATCTCTACCAAAACAGACTTACTGTCATTAAACGCCTCCATCGAAGCTGTCCGCGCAGGGCAGTCCGGCAAAGGATTTGCCGTTGTGGCAGATGAAGTGGCGCGGCTAGCAGAAAAAACGCAAGAATCCATATCAGAAATCGAAACAGCGTTTGATTCTTTTCGCGATGGCTTTGATGGTTTGAGAGAGGTCTTTACAAAAACAAAAGAATTATTAAAAGAATCATCTTATTAATAATTTTTAACTTGGAAAAATTATGGATCTTAAAAGCGAGCTACTACAAGTTTTTAAAGAAGAAAGCGCAGACCTCATTGAACGCGCTCGCAATCAGCTTGATGGTTTTTTTGAGGCAAATAATAAGCAACAAAGATTTCAAGATATTCTGAGAGTGATTCACACAATTAAAGGCAATGCAGGAACGCTCGAGTTTAATAACATTAAAAAATATGCTCATGAATTAGAAACAGAACTAATTGCGCTTAAAAATAACGAAAATAATATCACAAAAAATCAAGTGAATAATATTTTTAAATTTTTTGACTACTTTGAAAGTGTATTAAATAACGAAATCAATGAAAGTGAAAATTTATCATTTAATAAAGAAACACAATCTTTAAGTATTCAAGAAAATTTATTATCGGGCGCAGTCGGTTTTTTTGATGAAAAATCAACTGCTGCGCCATTCGAGTTGTTCAAACCCATCGATGCTCCAAAAATTATTGAAAAAAACGAAGTAAAATCTAATAAAAATAATAATGATTTTGTAAGAGTTTCTGTCGATAGAATTGAAAAAAATTTTGATATTATTTCAGAAATATTTTTAATTAGAAATCAAATGCGCTATTTAGTAGAACAACATCACTCGCAAAATATTACCACAGAAGATTTTTTTCAACGTTGGGAAATTTTAGATAATACGTTACGAAAAGAAATTGGCGAATTAGAAAATATTTCAATGTCTATGCGTATGACTCCCATAAAAAATTTATTGAGAAGAATGGAAAAAACCGTAAGAAGCTACCTTGACTCAAATAAAGATAAAGATATCCTTGTTGAAATAGAGGGAGAAGATGTTGAGTTTGATAAAAAGATTATTGACTCACTTGCAGAGCCACTGATTCATCTTACACGGAATGCCATGGATCACGGCATTGAAACAACCAAAGAACGAATTTCCTTAGGAAAAAGTCCTCAAGCAATTATTAAACTTGCAATTAAAGTTATTGCTAACGAAGCAATTTTAGATGTTAGTGACGACGGACGAGGAATAGATGAAAATAAAGTTTTGCAATCTGCAATAAAAAAAGGACTGAATGTCAGTCATGTCAAGACAAAAGATGACATGATTCAACTCATTTTTTTGCCAGGATTTAGCACTGTAGATAATGTTAGTGATGTTTCTGGCAGAGGAATAGGCATGGATGCTGTAAAAAGCTACGTAGAAAGCTTAAGTGGTAATTTAAGTATTCAAACAGAAATTAATCGTGGCACAAATATTACGTTACGATTGCCTTTAGGAATGTCTGTTGTTCCTGTGATTATTGCAAAGGCCAATCATGTAAAATTCGCAATATTAAACTCTGAAATACTTGAACTTAAAAAAATATTTCCTTCTGAAATAGTAAAAAATGGTGCTTTTTTCTACTATAAAAGAGATAATGAATTTATACCTTGTTACAATATTGAAGATACTCTTTTTAGTCATTTAAAAATGAAATCTGATTTTTTTAATAATAAAGAAAAATTGTCTATTTGTATTATAGGACAAACAGGAAAATTTGCGGCAGTACAAATTGGAGAATTTCTTGAAAACGCAGAAATTGTTATTAAACCATATCCAACAAATGCTCCAAAATTTAATTTTGTTACTGGAATTTCAATATTAGCAACTGGAGAACCTTCTTTTGTAATCTCACTGAATAAGTTTTGTGAACAAATTCCAAAAAGCCTTAATTTAAAACATGTTGAGGAAATTTGATGAACATTTCAGAAATACAACAAAAACAAAATTTATTGCCAACAGAACAACCTGAAGATTTGGGATTTTATACCCTTGTAAAATTTTCGGTTGGAGAGAAATTTTATGCCGTTAGCATAAAAAATGTTCATGAAATTTTAGAATCAGTTGAGTTTACACCATATCCAAAAGAAGATAATAAACATATTGGAATTATTAATGTTAGAGGAGTTGTGATACCATTAGTTCAGTTAGATGGTGTGTCTTCTAAAAAAAAGTTTGATAAAGTCATTATTTTAGAATATCAACAAAATAAACTTTGGGCAATTGGAATTCACAAAGTACAAAAAGTAAACTTTAAAGCAAAATTTATAATTTCTGGACAAACTATTAATTTAAATGGAACTCCAGTTTATTACTTAGACGAAAAAATATTTGAAGAAATTTTTAAGGAAAAATAATGAAAGACTTATTATCCATAAAACAAAATAACAATGAGAAAAATGTAATTATTCTTCCTTTTTCAATTTCTAAAAACAACTTAGATTTGAATTTATGCTTAAATGTTCAAAAAATTTCTGCTGTCATTGAAGAAGGTGAATTTTCTTTATTACCTGGTGTTCCTAAGCCGTTTGTTTATATGATAGAGTTCCAAGGCACTCCCATTCCAATACTCGAGATCGAAACTCTCATTGAAAATTGCAAGCTTAATTTTACTGATAAAAAACCAAATGAAAAAAAAAGAATTTTTAAAAAAAGAATTATTATCTGTCATGTTCTTGGAATAAAAACAGGGATAATTGTTAATAATACAAAAAAAATTCAAGCTATTTTAAATATAAATATTTTACCACCTCCCGATATTTGGGAGAGCGACAATCAATTTTTTGTAAGTGGAATGATTCAAGAAAAAGATCATTATCGCTATCTCTTTGACATCGAAAAATTTTTACTAAATTTAGGCATTCAAGCAGGAACGGTATCGCAAAAACAATATGACAATAAACTAAACTTAAAAGGAAAAAAAGCGTTAATTGTTGAAGACTCTCGAGTTTATCAACTACTCGCGCAAAGATTTTTTGAAAAATATGAAATGCAAATTGATCTCGCGCGTGATGGTTTAGAAGGACTCAATCTGTTAATGAAAAAAGGAAATGAGTATGATATTATCGTATCAGATATTGAAATGCCGAATATGAGTGGTGTTGATATGATAAAGCGTTACAAGTTAGATAACAAACTATACAAGGTGCCTATTGTGTTTCACTCTTCGATTTCTAATCCCGCATATGGTAAAGATCTTTTTGACCAAGGATTGGGCACACTGATTACCAAATTTAATGAAGAAACTCTTTTTCAAACAATTCTTGAAATTTTTAATAACAAAAAATAATTATAGGAAAAAAAATGAGTTGTATTTTTAAACAAATTCAAGACCCAATTTCATTTACATATACTTATATTATTGGCGACAGTAAAACAAAAGAAGTTGCTATCATTGATTCTGTAAACGAAAATTATACAAACTATATTTCTATTATTCAAAACAATCACTGGACACTCAAGTATTTAATAGAAACCCATACGCACGCAGACCACATTACAGCAATTAAAAAAATAAAAAAAATATTTCCAAATACTAAAGTGTTATTATCAAATAAATCCTTAGCACAGTACGAGTTTACAAAAGTTCAAGATAAAGATATTTTTTATGTGGGCGACATAGAATTCATGTTTTTTGAAACTCCAGGACATACCACAGATAGTATAAGTGTTTTAATTAACAAAAATAGATTGCTTACAGGAGATTGTTTATTTATTGGTTCTTGCGGTAGAACTGATTTTCAAAATGGCAACAATAAAGACATGTTTAATTCTTTGAATAAGATACTCTTACTTGACGATGATGTTTTAGTATACCCTGGGCACGATTATAATAATAGATATGTTTCAACCATTCAAGAAGAAAAAATAACAAATAAAGTTTTGCGCCTTAAAAAATTTGAAGAGTTTGAAGCTGAACTCAACTCTTGGAAACTACCACCCCCCAAAAAAATTCAAGAGTCTGTTCCTGCAAATATTGTTGGTGGTATTGATTAAATACGATTGTGTCACTTTAATTTTATTCGTTTAATAATAATTTTAATTGCTGAAATACACGATCGACTGAGAGATCTTCTAAACATTCACGACGTGGCAATTTGCATGTATTGCTAGAACAACCAAAACACCCTTCTGTTCGTTGTAAAAAATGATGCTTGCGATTATTAGGATGACACCAGTTTTCTGGACGAGATGGACCATGTATTTCTAATGTTTTTGCACCACCTGCAACTGCCACATGGCTCAAACCACTTGAATTGCCAACCCACGCCTGTGCTTTTTGCGAAACAAATCCAAGCTCCGGTAAACCAAATCCCGGCGGAAACACACTATAATTTAAAGAGATGCCCGCTTTTTGCAAAAGATACTGCAATTCTTGATGCAAGGCATAAATCATGTCTTTTTCTCCAGTGCCCACAACCACACCACAGCATGTTTGAGTTCTGTAATAATTTTAAAACCTAATGCAACATATGATTGACCTGGCCAACGGCGTACTGGACGCCGATGGGTGGCACTTAGAGCAATAAATTTAAACTCCTGCGGCACACCATCAAAAGTAGAAACATGATTTGCCACAATATTCTCAAGCCACGCATTCACATTGTTTTGATACGCAGCATTTATAGGAATTACGGGATAAATATTCAAATAGTCTTGTTCTGTTAAGACAATTCCCAACGGCTCTAACAATTTAATTCGCGTATGACCAAGATAGCCATCATCCAAACTTTTACGCGGAATCAATGCAGTGAAAGCACGATTTCGCAAAGCATTGACAGAAAAACTAACCTTGGTTTGCGCACCAGAGATAACAGCAAACAATGCGGTACGCGGGTTGTTCATGGCATCAATCACAATTTGATATTTTTGTTGTCGCAAATGACGTAAAAATAAAAAATAGCGCCATATAAACAAAAACCATAATTTTATTTTAGCCAATAAAGAGTGATGAGAAACGTCTTGCTTTGACCAAATAGGATAATAAAAAGATTGATTTAAATAAGGGTTTTCCTGCAATAAAGTTATTGCCATAGGGTGTGCACACCAATCAATTTTAGCATCAGGAAACCTTTTGCGCAGCACTTCTGCAAGCGGCGTGCCCAACAAAACGTCCCCTAACTGTCTTGGTAAGATGATCAAAATTCTATTTGCCACGAGACTCTCTCCAACCCAAAATGAATTGCTTGCTTTTTTAAATATTACTATTTTTTTATCGCTACCAACATACCTTCGCCTGTTGGCAAAATCGTGGTTACCAATCTTGAATCCGTGGCGCATTTTTGATTAAAAAGCTGCATTGCAGCAACCAATTGTGCCAGTTCTCCATGAGCAGGTAATTTATGATCATCTTCACCTATAAAACCAAAGACAAAAACATTGTCAGCAACCAATAAACCACCTGAACGCAAGTTCTGCACAGCCCAATCAAAATAATTGGGATAATTTAACTTATCGGCATCAATAAATACCAAATCAAAAGGACCATGCGACTGCAAACCAGGAAGGGTATCTAACGCTTTGCCATGAATAACCTCAATCTTATGGGTAAGGTTGAGATCTGCAAATACTTGCTTGGCAACATTGTGATGATGCGCACTTGCTTCGCATGTATAAAGCTTACCATCTTCTGGCAATGCCTTTGCCAAAAAAAGCGCCGAATAGCCACACAAGGTGCCAATTTCAACAATTTTTTTTGCTTGTATGGAACGTGCTAATACTTCTAAGTGCCGCCCATCGGTTGCAACAACTTGCAAAGGAGGTGTGCCTTTTTGTTTTGCTAAATTTAAAGCATGCTGTAAGTTTGAATCAGAAGAAATATCAAGAAGGTTTTCTACATATTGAGAAACGTGCTGAGACAAATTGGAAAAAGATTTAGGACGCATCAAACAATTCCTCGATACTCTTTTACTTTATAAACACTGATTTTTAAGAAATATAAGAGGAGAAAAGAAAAGGAGTGGTGGCACCTCCCAGAATCGAACTGGGGACACGTGGATTTTCAGTCCACTGCTCTACCGACTGAGCTAAAGTGCCAACGTTTGGTAGGACTGTGACTAATACACGAATGCGAGTTCAGTCAAGCATTCCTTATAAGTTTTTTTAATTTTTTTAAAATGCTCCGTTTTTAAACAAAAACAAACTTCGCAACGCCGTTTCTTGTTGTGTAATGCGTAAGGAGTAAGCAAAAACTAAAGTTTGCACACTTCTATATGTTGCTTTCAACATTGAGTTTGTTGTTGGACACACCCAAGCCTCGCTCCCCAATTGGGTAGCATTAAAAATAGCAGCAGCTTTTGCCGCTAAACAGACAGGAGCTCCAGGACCACTTGGCGCACAAGACAACGCTGCCTCAGCAAAGCAGGCTTTCACTTGTAATGCCGCACCATCTAATGCAATTTGATTAAAATGTGGCGATAATAAAGGAGATTTACAGTTGCTTGATCCACCAAATGGATTCATCAAGCAATGCGCATTAAAAGCAGAGTGGTCTGGTATCAATAACGATGCTTGAGTACGCTGAAAATGCTGACCAAAAGGAGTTAACATAAAATTATAGACACTGTTAATTGCCGCTTTGGGTCTTTCAAACCAAGTCATTTCTTGTTGAGGGTAATACAAAGATCTTCCAGATAAAACATGCTGTATTGCATTAAAATCATCGGTTGTGTGCAATTGCGCCACATCATAACCCACTGTGCCAGTGCATGTTGTAAACGTAAATTCCCCTTTGTCCTTTGCAAGAACCTGATACAAACTCTCTAAAGAACATGTTTGCGCATTGCCTACAATGGCAGAAAATGGCTGGACTGCCTTTTTTTCTGCAAAAACCCCCTGGTTCACATCGATACTCAATTTAAAAAAAGAGCTTGGGTTTAATGCTTGCATCGCAATCCGATCAAGCAAGTCTTCTGTCGTTCCATCAAACTCAGGCCAAGTCGCTGCTTGTCGCTCTTCAATTGCAAAATGTGCGGCTGAGGTACTTAAAGCGCTGTGAGCAATTAAATCTTGATAAATTCGCGCTTGTTGCTGAAATATAATAAACAGCGCACCCAATATCAAAAAAAACAATGGCAAAATAAATAAAAACTCAACCAAAGATTGCCCCTGCTCTTGTTTCGCTTTTCTTTTAATCATAAAAAACATTTTCACTAGAAATTAATCCTACCCAATTTGGATAAAAAAAGGATTTTAAAAAACTATCTGCATTTACGTTACAGTCTTTAGAAAACAAAAAATCATCATCACTGATTAACTTAATGTCATGCTCATTAAAAAATTTTTTATTACACATAAAATTAGGATGTGTTATTCTTACATTACTATCTTTTGAAAAAGAATTAAAAAAATCACTATTTAAAATTTCTAACTCAAAAAAATAATACAATTTTGACAAAAAATCAGAAACGATAGTTAATTTTTTATTAGCTATTACATATTTATTAGATACAAATTTTAACTCATTAAAAAATTCTTGAGTATTTACAACTGGAACATACCAAATACCATAACTATGTTTATTAAAATCATGAGAAGATTTAGAATAATCAATAATATCTTGAGAAGTATGATATTGAATAAAAGAAAAATATGCAATGGATTTTATAATATTTTTTTGCGGTCTAAATATTTTACAAGAATCTTTTTGTAAATAAAAAGAATACAAATTTTCTAGTAATGAAAAATTATGAATACCAGGCTTATTGTACAAATCAGTTTGAGACTCAAGCGCTAAGCAAAACACAAAAGAATTTGATGATTGCACAAACAAACGACTCATTTCATAAGGCAAAGAGTTTACTAACTGTGAATTTTTTTCTGCTAATGACTTTGCTAGCAATAATCCTCTTGCTGATTGCAACGCAAATGAAGAATAAATTTTATTCAAACCGTTTTTTGTGTCTGTATTTATATAATTTATTTCATCGCCAATTTTAGATTTATGCAAAGAGTAAGTTTTCCAATAAGGCTGGCTAAATGCAAAATAAGAACCAATTTCAAAACTTTCTGCGTAGGCATTCTCAAAGGTAATTAAAGAAGAAATAATATTAAAATTATTAACAGAAATTTCATTTAATATATTAGCAATTTTTGATGATTTTAAAATTAATTCTTCTCTATTTTTTTGTATATTTACTTGATTTCTCATATAAGTTTCAGAAATGAATAAAAAATATAATACACAAATTAAGGTTAATAATAAAAAAATAATACCACTCACCAATGTTTGACCCAATTGATTATTTTCTTTGCTCATTTTGCACCTGATTCATAAAATCGTCTATATTTACTTTGTTTAATAATTTACTCAAATCATAACGGTATTGCTTATAAATACCGATGACATCATTGTTCATAGAAAAACCATTTTCATAAATAGACGATGACGCTGGCCATGGAAAATATGCGGCAGACCTAACTCTAAACCAAAACAAGGGTTCATAAAAAGAATTATAAGAAAAATATCCCAAACAATTGTGGCTAGAATCACTCTCTAATGTAGTATTTATTTTTTTACCTATTTTGCTTTTACTTTTATAATATAAATCAATATTTCTAAATAAACTTGAAAATAACACAGGCAAACAAACATTTATTTTTAAGTAAACGCCATTTGGATTTTTTAAATAATTACTATTTTCGATTAATTTTAAGTCTACAAAAACATACTGTTCTTTAATTACCAATAAATTATTATTAGTATTAATATTATTATCAAAAGATAGCAATGATGTGGGAAATTTTTTAATTTCTGATTTTATATATTTATTTAAATTCGATTCAAAAATTTCTTTTTTATTATTTAAAGTATACTTTTCTTGTGAATTTATAAGGCCTTGTTTTTTTAAACTCAAATGAGAATAAGAAATACTTTGCACACATTCAACTACAATTGTATTGATATAGTTTTTAAAAGATAAAAGTCTCGCAATTTCAATAACAGAAAAAACACAAAAAAGTAAAATAATAATAGAAAAAAAACTTTCTACAATAGCCTGTCCAGATTGATTATTATTATCAATTTTTTTATAATTCATTTTTAGTTTTCATTCTCAAAAAATAAAGCTCATCTGCATCGATAAATTTTTTAATTATCTTATAATTCCTATTTTTATTTAACTTTTTTTCAACATTTTTATTTAAATATTTATTATTATTAATAATCTCAAATTCTTTGATATTATTATTTTTAACAAAAAACTCAAAACCTTGGTATAATTTTTTTTGTGATATATTATACGCTTCTGCTTGAATAACATCTTCCTTAATAACACTATCTTTAAATACTAAAAGCAACAACAAAAAAATTAAAATAAAAAAGTTTTTTAAATACTTAACTATAATAAAAAAAGCATGCTTAACAAAAACTAAAAAATTTTTGTTTATAAAGAATGCTCTTAAGCCAACGAGACCAAAATTAACAAGAAAAAAATTTTGCTTGTACTTAAAATCATAATGAATTAATAATATTTGACTCATATTTTTGTGTATAAAATACAAATCATCATAATAATCAAATACTTCCTCGATGGACAAAAAACTATTAGAATCGTTGTTTTTTATAATAAATTCATCAAAATTTACTAAAAATATGCTCAAATCATCTTTATTTATTAAAAAATTTTCAAGATACGTACTTGTTCTATCTTTAAAAGAATAAACAAAATATTTATTATTGCTTAGGCTCATTTAATTTAACACCAAATATTTACAAATATGACTTAAATTTTTATTTTTTAAAAATCCTGTAATATGGTCTTCTAAAACCAAAGAATATTTACTGATATTTTTTAACTCAAAATTTTGATGATTATTAAAAATTAATATCTTTTTTTCTGCAGATAATTTATATATAAAATATTCTTTCTCTCCAATTTTGCATAACTCATTCGGACGAACAATAAATGAATTATTATTTTTATCAATAAATACAATGCTATTATAATATACAGCGATATATATATTTTTTGCAGTATTTTCTTCACTATATTTTACAAGTAATACTTGATAATCATTAATGCCATTAATGATTGCTAGTTTTCCATTAATAAAACCTTGAGAATTATGCAAAGTTACAGACGCAAATTTATCAATAAAACCAATCCATTCTCTAACTAAAAAACCATTATATTTAGAACTATAATTATTTTTAAAATAACTTCCTCCAATTAAAGAATAAAACGTAAATAAAAAAATAAAAATTAATAAAGTATTAAATATTAATTTAAAAATCTTATTATTAATTATTTTTTTTATAGTATAAATAATAATTTTTATTTTATTTAATAATATAATTATTGTTTTATAAAGATTTAATTCAAATTTATTTTTTATATTATACCTAAAATCTTTAATTTTTTTGTCATCTTTAAATACAAATGGAACTTCTAAAAAAAAGATATCTTTGCTAAATTGAGGATTATCAATAGCAAAGTAAACACCACGCAACAGGCTGCATTCGTTTTTATTACAATAACTAAATTGAATAATGGATTTTTTATAATCTAAGACTATTAACACACAACACCTTAATCTAATAAACTACCAGTTAACAAATTTTGGTAATGAAAAGCTTTCTTTTCAATAAACTTTTTAATATCTATATCGTCATTTTGTTGATCGGAACGTATTGCAGATACTGCAATCCACAATTCAGAATCATCATCTTTAAAGCGTCTACTTTTAAAAATTTCTCCAATAATAGGGATATTGCTTAAAATTGGAAACCTATCAACATTTTTAGAATTTTTAGATTGCACCAAACCACTAAGAAGTGCATAATTATTATCTTTTAAAATAATATTTGTATTAATTTTTCGCGAAACAAATCCGGGAACATTTTGAAAAGATAAGTATTCTGAAACATCACTAACCTCTAATTCTAATTTAAGCCAAATCGATCCATCATTTTGTAATACCGGTGTTACATTAAATAAAATACCAAAAGGCTTATATGTAACTGTCGTATTTTGATTTGTATTTGTTGTCGTAGAAGCCGCTGCGACAATTGGCACCTCGCCTCCTGCTAAAAATGTTGCTTTTTCTCCAGATCGGGTAATCACAACGGGCTGAGCGATATTTCTAGAAAAACTTCTTTGCTGTATTGCTTTTAACAACATCTCCATTGGCGCGATCTGAAACGTAGAGTGCACCGATGATGCAAGTGTTGAAGGCGAAAAATTTAAAGTCCCTTTAACTGGGTTACGCATTCCTGGCTGCTGCAACCCTGCTTCAATGCGGTTGAGTTTACCCACCTCTAAAAAATGCAAATTTATTTGCACACTCTCGCTCGCACCAGTTGTATCTTGTATTGCATTCACAACATTCGGTAACAATGCGCTGACATATTGCCACGATCGATTTTTACTAGTCATTGAATTAGAAATACCTGTAAAACAATACAATCCTCCTCGATTTATTATCTTAATATGTTTATCTCCAAGTAACTTTATATCATTTTCAATTGATTTTAGTATAAGTGGTTCAATGTCTTGAGAAATTGTATACAACGGAAAAAACAATTGCGGCCTTGGAGCAACAATGTTTACAAGTTTACGAAAATCAGAAAATAATTTAATACGACCTAAAATAATTATTTTACCGCCTTTAATTTGCGGAACAATTCCTGAAATTTTTTTAAGCGATGTATAAAAATGGTGTAAAGAATTTGCTGAAGGCTGTAGCGCGATATCAAAATTATCCAAATCATAATCATAAATTTCAAATTCTTTTGCGATAACAATATGCCATACACTTTGCACACCATCTGGATATAAAATTTGTACGTCTACTTTTCCTTCACGTTGAGGAATAAATTTTACAGAATTTGTTAAGCCAATTCTTTGTACTTGCAAATATTCGGGATCAGAAATTATGATTGATTGAGGAGCAGAGCCTAAATCAACAATTTTTTCTTTTCCTGTTATCAGCTTTAAATTTTCACTAGCAAAACTACTATTTGCAATTAAAACAAGCAAAATCATCGATAATAATGAAATTAAAAATCTCATTTTAAAAACAATACTTAATAATTTGCTTTTAATAATACTAAATGAAGCATTCTTTTTTAATTGTACATTTAAAAAAAATTCATTCTTACAATGTGATTCGTGAATTTCTGCAACATAACAAGAGCCTCTTGGTGCAATAAATATACTATTAGGTAAAATTAAACATGGTTTGCTCATCAACTTTTTTTTCTTATCAAAACTCACCACACAAATAGAAAAATTCATTCCAAATGTGTGAAAAATTTTTTTATTCTTGTATAAAATACCAGAATTGTAAGATAAATTTGTATGATTGAGCAAACCAACTTGAGCTGCAGCCATTCCACGAATCACCACCAAGTCAATTGCAGATTCATTTTCAAGTTGACTTATTTTTTTATATAAAAAATTAAAAAAACCTATTTTTGCTTTACTTTTATTAATATAAAGAACAGCCATTAATAACCTCAATAATTAAAAAACAACTTACTTATAAGTTAAAAATGCAAATTTAATAAATTTAAAACAGACTTCAAACAAATTTATAATAAAATAGAATTATTGAAAATTTTTATTTATTTAACGAATAAAAGGACAAATTAGAAAAAAAGATAATAAAATTAGTACTATAATATTAAAAAAATGTCTGATTACAATATGCTTCCTGTTTTGTAGACAAGTTCTTTCTATGGAATATTGCTTCACAGGAGAAGTCACTTATGTATAAAAAAATTAATAAAAACAAAGAACTTGGTCAAGGTCTTACCGAATACGCAATTATTTTGAGTTTAATTGCCATTGCAGCCATTGCGTCAACAGCTTTTTTTGGCGCAGCAATTAAATCTAAAATTGCATCTTTAGCTGGAGCTATTGCTGGTCAAGATGTAAGTAAAATTATGGATTCTGAAAAAAAAGCAGTATCAGCTGCACAAAAAGCACAAAAAAATGCTTCTAAAGTTTCTGGAAATATGTCCATAGAAAATAACTCTGATATATTTGATGAAGAAAATCTTTAAAAAAAATTTAAAAAATGAATAATAATAAAATCAAATGGAATGATATTCCAACAAATTCTTCGCTTCATAAAAATATAAAATTGGTAAATAAAAAAACTCAAATTTTATTTGCTATAATTTTTGCAATATTTCAGTATTTTTTATTTTCTGCTATATATACAATTAGCAATAACCATAATAGTTTAAATAAAACATATGTAATGGCGGCACAAAAGGATTTAGAACCAGGTTTTATTATTACTGAAAATGACGTTAAAGTGATACAAGTTGATTTAGGTGAAACTCACAATTATTTTATTAATCACGAAGAAAATAGTTTAATTTTAGGAAAAAAATTACTTACTAAAATTTACAAAAACTCTTTAATTCCAAAAAATTCGGTAGTTAGCATAAACCATAAAAACTCTTTACTTGAAAAAATTCCTCTTGGAAAAAGACTTTTTACTTTAAACCTTGAATTAGAAAATTATTTAAATATTTTAAAAATAGGTGATAAAATTGATTTAATTGCATATTTAGAAATTCCTGGTTTTGGCAAGGCCACAGAAACAATTTTAAGCGGTATAGAAATTATTGCAATCACAAACCAATTTCATGCTAAAGAAAGAAAAACTACAAGTAATTCAATTAGTTTTTATTTGTTTCCTGAAGAAGTTAAAGTTTTATCTTTTATGAAGCAATATGCAAAGTTTTCTATTTCATTAAGAAATCCTAATGACATCTCTTCGCATTCTGGAGAGGCAATGACATTAAATAAGTTTATTCAAAATGAAAAAATTCAGAAAATTATTAAAAATGATGGTTTTCAAATTATTCAGGGTAAAAAGCAATAAAATGAAATGGAAAATTATAGACACTATAAATGATCTTGAAGCAGATATAATGAGTAACATGAACTTTCTAATTGGAAGTTCAGAAAACTGTGACATAAAAATTAATGAAGAAAAATTTAAAAGTATTTCTTATCAAGTATTTTTAGACAACAATTTTGTATTTTTAAAAAATAATTATAATAATATTGTTAAATTTAAAGAATGCAATATCAAAATAAATAATAAACAAATTTTTTTAAAAACAGAAAAATATAGTTTTGTTTTAATTCCTAGTGAACAAGAAATTTCAAAAATTTTTAGATCACAAGAATTTAAAATAACTTTATCCTATATGCAAAATTTATTATCTCATTGTAATTATAATCAATTTGAAAACAATGAAAATAATATAATCAATTTTATAAATTTATGTTGCGAACATTTAAATACTTTTTTTTGGAAAAAAGAAGACATCCATAAAGAAACAAGCAGAAAGTACTTTCAAAAAATTATTTGGTGTCTTTGGGCTCAAGTGTTTGAACATGGTATTTTAACTTTTGTTTTACAAGATCCAACTATTTCAGAAATAATGGTTAATAGTGATTCAAAAATTTATTTAGAAAAATCAGGGGTTATTAGTTTATCTGAATTACAATACGAATCTTCATTAGAACTTCTTTCAACAATAGAGAGAATTTGTAATAAAATAGGAAGAAGAATCGATCAACACACTCCATTTTGTGATGCAAGGTTACCTGATGGCTCTCGCGTGCATGCCATTATTCCTCCTCTTGCCATAACTGGACCATGCTTAACTATAAGAAAATTTCCTAAAAAAATGATAAATTTTTTAGATCTCGTACAACTCAATACGATACCAATAAATTGTAGTAAATATTTAGAAGATATTGTTAGATCTAAAAAAAATATTTTAATTTCTGGGGGTACGGGCACTGGTAAAACAACTCTCCTCAATTGTCTCTCTGCATTTATTAATAATCAAGAAAGAATTATTACAATTGAAGACTCTGCAGAGCTACAACTACAACAACCTCATGTTATTCGTTTAGAATGTAGAAATGCAAACATCGAAAATCAAGGTCAAATTACAATTCGAGATTTGTTAAAAAATACATTACGCATGCGTCCCGACCGTATCATTATTGGCGAATGCAGAGGCTTGGAAGCACTCGATATGCTGCAAGCAATGAACACAGGCCATGAAGGTAGCATGACGACAATTCATGCAAATTCTGCTTCTGATGCCTTACGACGCTTAGAAACTTTGGTGTTATTTGCTGCTGAAAAATTACCCTCACACGCCATACGAGAGCAAATTGCATCAGCAATTCACGTTGTCATTCAACTATCCAGAAATTCTCATGGTAGCAGGTTTATTAAAGGAATTTACGAAGTAAAAGAACACAATGAGAATACAAATAAAATAGTATTAACCAATATATACGAAGATTGAAATGACCTTAATTTTAATTTTAATTACAAATTTTTTATTTATTAAATATAATAAATTATTTTTAATAATCATAAATAAAAAAATTGTTTACTTTAATCAAATTTTTAAAGCATATTTTTTTACCAAAAAAAATCCAATGGAAGTTTACTTTATTATTGAAAGTTTTAAATCATATTTGACTTCGGGGTTACAACCTTCTCAGGCTCTTGAGTTGTTATTAAACAAGAAAATATCAACTAAAAATTATTGTTATTTATATAAAATTAACCAACTATACAAAAGCGGAAAAAGTTTTAAAGAAGCTCTCGAAAAAACAACCAATGAAATTGACAACAATTATGGCAACCAACATATTATAATATTTTTAACCTCAATTCTTATTGGTTTAAAAAGCTCAGGAAATTTAATATTTATTTTAGAAAAATCACAAATTAAAATTAAAGAAAAAATTTTAGTTACGCAAAAAATTAAAGCATATACATCACAAATTCGACTACAAGCAATTGTTATAAGTTTATCACCATTATTTTTAAGTTTATTTATATGGATAATTTCACCACTAAAAATCACATACTTTTTTACAGATAGTTTTGGAAATATTTTATTAATATTTATGATATTTCTTAATATTATAGGATTTTATTTTTTAAATTTAATTTCAAGGCAAAATTAATATGATTTTTATTATTTTAAATTTTTTATTTAATTTACTATTTCTTTATTTTTATCCAATGAAATTAAATTTTAAGTATAAAAAAGTATCTGTTAAAAAAAACAGCGTTCGAGATTTGTATGCCTGTGCCGATTTTCTTGATAACATGCTTTTATACTTAGAAGCAGGGTTTGACGCCTTTCATGCTTTTGAACATGCAGCAACGTTTACCAATTGCCCAAGTATCAAAAAATTTGCATTTGACACGTTACAAATTTACAACACAGGCTGCTCTTTCAACAATGCTTTAAATTTCTGTATTAATAATAATAAAAACTTTTATTTTAACGAAATCATTGAGCACATCCAATTAAGTTTAAAACTTGGGACCTCTCTTAAACTTACACTAACAGAACTCAGTCATTTTATGAAATTTCGCTGTAATCTCAAAACAGAAGAAATTATCGCTCAATTTCCTGTAAAAATGATTTTTCCTCTGGTGTTCTTTATTTTTCCAGTTATATTTATAATTCTTGGCAGTAGCTCAATTCAGGACTTACTTCGTTCATTACGTTTTTAAATTGTTAACCAGGAGATAATCATGGATGACCTTGAAATACCAACTTCTGAGGATGTTGCAAAAATTCCAAAGTTTAAAACTGATAATTTAAATATTGATGCAATTCTTGAATTTTATTTTATTGACACAACGACTTTATGGAGAAATAAACTTGATGAAATGGCAAAAGAGTATGATCTGAGTCGGCTAGAAAGACGTATTTTAGCTTACATTGGAAGAAATCCAGGAATTCGCCAAGCAGATTTGGCATTAATTATGGATGTAGAGCCACAAAGTCTGACCCGTTCATTAGAAAATATGGATCAAAAAAAGTGGCTGCAAAAACAAGATGACAATAAAGACAAAAGAGCAAAATGCTTGCATCTCACAGAACTTGGCAATAGCAAACTGACAGATGCATTTAAAATTAGCGAACATATTAGACCAAAAGTTCTCAACGGCATCTCAGAAGAAAATAAAATTTTGCTTACCCAAGTTTTAAAACAATTACGCAAAAATCTAGAAATTAACTATTAAAAATGTAAATTATTTTGATCAAGAACAACAAGTGCAGCACCTATCGCGCCTGCGGAATCTCCAATTTTATGTTTATAAATTGGAATGGGTTGTTCTGGCAAATAGGTATTTTCTCCAACCTTCTTTTCGAGCCCATCATAAATAATATCTTGGAGACTCAAACCGCCTCCAAACACAAAATAATGGGGATCAAGACAACACGTTAACGAACCCAAAAATAATGCGAGGTCTGATTTGTATCGTTTGACAACTGCTAAAGCAATCGGATCTTGAGCTTTATACAATTCAAATATTTGTGCAGCACTGGGTCGTTTTTCTATTTGTGAATAAATACGATTATTTAAAGCAGACTCTAATGCTGGACCACATAAATACTGTTCTGCACACCCTGCCCGTCCGCAGTAGCAAGGGTAGCCTCCTGGGTACAACGTCATATGGCCAACTTCTCCAGCACCCCCTCTACGACCTGTCACCACTTTACCGTTAACAATAATGCCACCACCAAAACCAGAGCCTAATATTAAGCCAATTGCAACTTGCTTGTTAACAGGAATCCCTGTTTTCTTAAAATACTCTAATCCCGCACCACAAAGCGACTCGGCTAAAGCAAAACAATTTGCATCATTTTCTGAAATAATTGGACAAGAAAGACCTAGTTTTTTTGATAAATCGTTGTGTAAATTATGGCCAACTAAAACCATGGTATTACTAGAAGTCACCAACTCCGTTTTTGGATCTACAGGACCTGGAACACTTAAACCTATTCCTGAAAGTTTTTCTAATGCCACGTTTTTTTCAGCACAGATTTCATTTGTTAAAATCGCCATTTTATCAATTAATTGCTCATAACCATGATGACGTTCTGTAGCGACTCGCTTTTTATATAACACAAAACCTGGAACAATGTCTCCAGTTGACTTTTGAAATTCAAAAGATGAAATTACTGATATATTTGATTTTAAATTACCAATATAAATTAGCATTGCTTCTACTTTTGTTCCACCAATGTCAAATCCAATAAGATACATAATCTTGTCTCCAACAGAATCTATAAAAAATAGAACTTGCAGCTTGCCATAATTGCCAAACAATTATCAACTCAATTGTCCCCTCCTTGTCTTTTAATATCTTAAAAGTGGGTTTCACACGAGTTAGTAACTTTTAATCATTTATAACAAAAAACATTTTAGCGCATATAAAATTCAATAATATTATCTATTTCGACATTCATTGATTTGACTTCTTCAAATAATCTTTCTAATAAAGAACGGTGTTTAGAGATATTTTGTATTGTAACCTGACTATCAGTATCCACTTGATGCGAATGAATAAAGTTTATTGCTTCTTTTTCAAGCTTTTCTATAAGGGCATATTCTTGACTTCCTTGTGACAATTGCAAAGCTTTCTCTTTTGTTAATGGGAGACGTGCAACACAAACTCTAAAATAATTTTGAATTGAGACAAGTTGCTCAACAAGATAAAGAGTATGAGCAGAGTTATAATTTTTTTCAAATGTATGGATTCTTAATAAGTTATAAATTGTCAGCAAAGAAAAATGGATTCTTTCTTGTGATAAAATAAATGCCTCATATTCTTTTAAAGGATAATTTCGATTACCTAATTCATAGTAAATTTCAATTATTTTATTACGAGCATTTTGATTGTTTGTTGCAGACAAAACCTTTTGGTTATAAACTTCATCATCTTTTATTTTATCTTCAACCCAATCTATAATATTTTGAAACAAATTTTCTGTTTCAGAAACGACATCAACCAGATTTTTTCTAAAAGTATTGCTTGCAAAGTCGGGCCAAAGCAAAAGAGAACCTAACGTTCCAAATAAGGCTCCTACAGCAACATCTTCTACTCGTAATAAAGCAAAATGCACTCCATCCGAAAAAATTAAAGAATATAAAGAAATTAAACCGAAAGTAAAAAAGAATACTGTATAAGTGTAAGAATACACGGTATGTACAGAGTTATAAATAGCAAAAATACAAGAAATCAAAACCAACGAAACAACAATCAAAATATTCCCTTGAAATAAAATAGTCACAACAAAGGCGGCAGCACATCCAAAAATAGTACCAAATAATCTTTCTTTAACTCTAATAATAGTAGCTCCAAAGTTTGCTTGTAAACAAACTATTGCAGTAATTATAATCCATCCAGGAAACTCTGTTTTTAACCATTTTTCATTTACAAACAAACAAACGACACAAACAATACTTGTACGCCACGCCTGCTTGATTTCAAAAATTTCAAAGTTAATCAAATTTAAAATAAAATTTTTAAATTGATTTATATATTCCATAATCTACTCTTTTTGACATAAAAACTTAAACTCAGAGTTTAACAAACTAATATTGTCTTTTAGTTGATATACGCTCGAATAAATTTCTTCAAATGTTTTATCAAAAGCATATTTTTCTCCAAATTTTTCAATTTTTTTAAACTCGACTAGTGCATCCAGATAAATTTTTTCATATAAAAATGACAAATCTTGAACTGTAAATTGCTTTCTAGTTGTTAAAAATTTAATGAGATCATTATTAGTTTTGTGCATTAAATTAAAAATACTTCTAACAACAAACTCATACTCTAAAGGTACATTTAAAGTTCTAATTTTTAAAGAAATAGCTACTGTTGCCTCGATAAATCGCTCTGTTAACACAGCAGCTATATAGATTGAAAACAAATAATTTTTATGATATATTTTTTGTTTTTTTCTATAAAAATTAATTTCGTTAATCATTAGCCTTAGGCTTTGAATTCTGGAAAAAATTCTTTCTCTTCTTTTTGTTAATTGCTTAGTTGATTTATCATATTTATGGAAAGTGTATTTTTCTACAGCATCAATATAAAATGTTAATTCTCTTAAAATTGATTTAATTTCAAATAAACATTCTTTTTGCAGACGTGGTCTAAGAATTACAGTACATATTAATAAACAAATAGCAAAGGCTGCTATATTTAAAAAAACAAATTTTAACGCTTCATTAAAGTTTTTTAAAGAAAAAACTGTATACATTGGAATAATATAAATCCAAATTGAAAATAATGAATCAATTTTATAATATGAAAAAATATAAATTAAAAATGTAATTATAAAAATAAAAATACATATTAAAATAAAGTTTTTAGAATAAGGATAAGAAATTAAAATGGCAACTGTTGAAATAAAAAAAGCTAAAAATAAATTAAATTCAAACCGCCAATATTGTGAACGAACTGCAGACTGCGATAAACTGAGAACAGCAACTCCCATAAAAATTAAGTCATAATCCCGATAAAAATAAAAAATAAAAAAAACAATTAACAGCGCAAAACAGCTTCTGACACCTTGCATAAATGAGCGGTAGTCACGCTCCCAAACATACAAAAACATTTGTAACATAGAATTTTTATTCATCAAGTTGCGTTAACCATTCCATTATTATCTTCATTTCTCGGCTTGTGACATAATCTTTTGCATATGCAATATCTAAAATATCCGTCGTGTTAAAAAGACTTTTGAAAACAAGTTGTTTTGAAGAAAAATTATTGCGCGACGATTTTAAATTATGAGTTGTAATGCTTGTGGCAATAATTTTTTTTGTTGCATATCCTGTTAATGACTCTGCTGCTTTGCATAAACTCGCACCCGTTGTGACCATATCATCAACCAACACAATTAGCGCTTGAGTTGGCAAAGCTCCTTCAATCTGTTGATTGAGTCCATGCTGTTTTGCACTGCCTCTCACATACACAAATCCTGCATTACAGTATTGCGCCAATGCATAAGCGGGGGCGATGCCTGCTGTTGCTGTTCCTGCAAAAGTCAGGTGATGCATTGAGTTCATATCCAAAAATTCGTCTTTAAGAACCTCAACCCACTTTGCAATAACTCTATTTCTTAGGCCAACATGAGAAAAAATTTTTCGGTGGTCAAGATAAACTGGAGCTTCTTTCCCACTTGATAAGGTAAACATTGGATTGGTCGAAATTTGAATGACTTTCGCTTCAAAAAAACCACGGACAATATCATGGGTCACAGAATCAAGAATCATGAGCAGCAATCTCCACAATTTTTTGGTAAGGAACTTTAAGAGAATCAGCAACTTCTGAGGCTAAGCCTAAATTCCACATCATTCCTGTTGCAACCTGAACAACATCAGCTCCTGCTGCAATATAAGAATGAAATTCACGTGCTGAGGAAACGCCTCCAACTCCAATAATTCCAAGTTGTTCATTAAGAATTCCAAGTTTTGTTCTCGTTTCTGCTAGCAATGATACCATAGTTAATCCTTGCTCTAATATCAGCGAACCACACACACCGCCAGAAAGCACACCGCTTCCTAATGCAACATTTCCACTTGGCGTTTTAATATCTGCAGCCACTGTATTAATTGCACTAATTGCATGAAGCATCCCCGCAGTTTCAGAAATAAGTCGCTTAACATCTTCTGCGCTGAGAACACCAATTTTAATAATCAGTTTTATATTTGCTTGAGACTCTAAAATAACTTTATTGACTAATTTTATAATTTTAATTGTTTGTAAAACATCCTGAAAAAGAGGGGTCGCATTTTCGTTTGGACAACTCAAATTTATTTCTAATAACTGAAAACCGCTTAACCAAACAGAATGAGTTGCCATTTTAGTGATTTGGAATATATCTTCTAAAAAATCATCATTGCTATTTTGTGAATGCCAATTCTGTTTGTGACTGCCTTGAAAACTTAATACCACATGCTTCCCACTGCATTTTGCAAACGGAGCCAATTCTTGAAAATCTTTTTGCCAAACCTCTGGTTTTTGACTCGGCACACCAAATGAATTTGAAATAGACAAAGGAGAATTAAAATACTCTCTATTTTTAAAATTTTTCCCTATTACATTAGGGTTATCATTTACAAAAAGAGATTTTTTATCTGATTGAATATGCAAAATATTTGGCAAATTATGCGCGGGCCAATATTGCGATCTCACTGTTTTATAAACTGGTAAACAAAAACCTGCTTCTAATGCAACTTTTACATATTCTGTATTTAATAAAGGGCCAGCAGGAACCCCAAATGGAATATGCAATGGAATACCTAAAAAAGAATATTTTGGTTTTGTTAAATAATTTATCTTTGAAAAACAGCGCTCACTTAAAAACTCGGCTTTAGGACCTTGTTTATAATTATCTTCATAACTTGAAAATACATCATACATATTCAGTGATTCCTAATACTTTTTTGCCATTTGCAGTTGCAATTTTAACCAATTCATCAATTTCATAAAAATGATTTGCTTCTAATAAAACTCGTAATTCTGTAGCCATGTGTCCATCAGAAAATGGTTTATAAATATCAAAAATGTTGTCACTTCCTAATGCAACAGTTAAGCCAGCAGGTACCATTTCATCAATGGGAGTAACAGAATTGTGTGTTGGGGTTAAACTTTCATTGCGTTTGCTATCTAACCAAGCTGTTGGGCACGCAACAAAACTCAAACCCGCGTCGTAACACAATTTGTATAATTCTTGCCTATATTTTACTGGATGAGCTGCAATAGAAATTCCATGAATTGCCGTTACTTTACCTTCAAGACCATGGGCAATTGTTCTCCTAGCTAACAATTCAGTTTCTTTTTCTTCTGCTGTATTCAGTTGATCAACATGTACATGAACTCTTTTTCCAGTTTGTTTTGCAGCCATTAATAATATGTCAATATGCTCTTGTTCAAAACCTCTATCGATAGCCGGCAGCCCGCCAATAATATCGACATACTCAAGAGAAAACTCAAACCACTTGCGCGCATTTTTTTGAATTACCCCTTTTAATGTTTGACAAGCTATTAAAAAATTTAATTTTAACTCTTCTTGCGCAAATACTTTTGCTTTTTTTGCTGCAAAAAGAGCTTTTTCTTGAACCACATCATCGCAATCAATAAATGATAAGCAGTGATTTATATTTTGTTGTTTTTGTAATTTTAAAACTTTTGTTATATTTTTATAAAAAGTTTCTTCTTTTGTTTCTTTTTTATATTTATCTAATAATTTCCATTTTTCTTGAAGATTTTTGTGAACATTACCTGATTCTTTGATGAAATCATCGATGATAACAGAAAAAGCTCGATCTAAATGCGCATGCGCATTTACAAAACCACCTTCACGTTTAATTTTTTCGTATAAATGTTGTAATGGATCCCACATTTAAGTTGCCTCCAATTTTTTAATACTTCAATTTTTAAGATACTTTCCATCATTTTTTTTGTAAAAATTGGAAAAAGATTAGATTAATAAATTTAATGCAAAATTAAATCGGATTTGCTTATATTTTCTTTATTTTTTTCGCTATTTAAAGATACAAAATTATACTGTTCTTTTTCTTGAGACATTCGCATTTGCATTGTATAAATTTCTATAAATCCTGCTGACGCATTTTGATTAAATGCGTCATTTTTCATAAATGTTGCTAATTTTTCATCAAAAATTCCTTTTTGGGTTTCTATTGCCAAAACGTCTAATTTACCTTTAAATAATTTTATTGTAACAACACCCGTTACTTTTTCATTAATTTTTTCAATAAATGCATTTAAATTTTTCATCAATGGCTCATGCCATAATGCACCATAACAAAGATAGCCCCATTTTTGATCGACAAGATGCTTAAATTCATTTTCTAATTTTGTACAAACAAATTTTTCGAGTGCTTCGTGTGCACAAATAATTGTATGTGCCGCAGGTGACTCATAAATGCCACGTACTTTCAATCCAACAATGCGATCTTCAAGATGATGCGAAACCCCCACCCCATGCAATGCTGCAATGTGATTTAAGTTTTGAATTAAAGATGGCAAATCCATTTCTTTACCATTTAATTTTACTGGAAGTCCTGCTAAAAAACATAACTTTACAAAACAAGCTTGATTGGGTGTCTCTTCCACTGTGTTACAAACTTGCAAAATATTTTTTAAGTTTGGCACCAAAGAGGGGTTTTCAATTTCACCCCCTTCTGCCGACACACCCCACATGTTATCGTCATAACTGTAAGGCGAATCGTGTGTTTGTTTAACAGGAATATGATGAAGCGATGCATACTCCAACTCTTCATCACGCCCCATTCCCCACTCCCTTACAGGAGCAATGATTTTCATGTCCGGCGCAAGAGTTAACACCGTTCCTTCAATGCGCACTTGATCGTTTCCTTTTCCAGTACAACCATGTGCGATACAATCACAGTTTTCTTGTCGTGCAATATCAACCGCAATTTTTGCTAACAGAGGACGTCCAAGGGGAGTTGCCAAATGATAATCTCCTTGATAGCGGGCATTCGCTTTGATTCCTTTTGCAATGTATTCGTAAGCAAATTCTTTTTTTGCATCGACAACAAATGCTTTTTTAGCTCCAAGACATAGCGCTTTCTGTCTTATTTCTTCTAAATTGTCTGACTGTTGTCCAATATCAATTGTTAATGCAATCACCTCAGCATGATATTGTTCTTGAATCCATTTGAGCATAACCGAAGTGTCTAGTCCTCCAGAATATAATAAGACAACCTTACGAATTTCTCCGACTCTGCCTTCATACGAAGCAACTTTTAGATACTTCTGCATATTTAACTCCAACAAAATTAATAAAGAGATAAAAAAAAGCCCCGCAATGCGGAGCTAAAAATTAAAAAATAACAAGATCGACACAACAAACTATCTCATATTCGTCAAAGCACTTAAGATATTTCATATTACTAAAAAACATGACGAACCTTTAAGAAACAAGGGATTAAAAATTATCCAAAGGGATGTATTACATTTGTAGAGGAATGTCAATTGTTAATTTTCTTCTGATAACGTTACAATTGCCAAACTTGAACCAAAAAATTCTCCATCATTCAATTCAAACGAAGCTGATTTAAGATATTCTTGATTTTTTCCACCAACGAGCTCTAAACATTCTGAACCATCAAGCTTGCACCGAAATACAGCGCCAACACGATTATCATTATTATCTTTTCTTCCCTTTGCACCTATAAATATATATTCACTTGTTAAAGCAATACTTGATCCAAAAAAATCATCTTGCGCTAATCCAAGTTCTCTAGCCGATGATTTATTTTGTCCACCTAAAAATTCGCTACAGTTGTTTCCATCACTATTACACTTAAAAACAGCGCCTATGTCATATTGTTCGGGATCTGAAGGAGGGTAACCGTTTCGTCCCATTGCACCAACAAACAAATTGTCTGCATTCGAGGCGAGATCAGAACCAAAAGTATCATTGGTACTTAATTTTAAATTGCTAACATTTAATAATGAACATTGACTGCCATCTAAATTACATTTAAACACAGCGCCACTTCCACCATTTTTATTTTTTGCACCAACAAATAATTTATTTTTATTGATATTTACACTATAACCAAAATGATCATAGGCTGAAAATAATTTATTTTTATCTGTCGCTTTATTTTTACCACCTATAAACTCAATACAACCACGACCATCGGCATTACAACGCACCAATACACCCGTCTCATCTTTTGAATTGCTATCTCTCCCATAGGCTCCTGCATAAAGTTTATCGTTGTAAAAAGATAAACTCACACCAAAGTAATCTCCCGAAAACTGACGCATTCCTCTTCCTTCTGCATCCTGTGCATTAGGAAAACCAACATGACCGCCAATAAATTCTCTGCAATTGTCTCCATTTAATTTGCATTCAAAAATTGTACCCACATCATCTTTAAAATTTGCGCTCGAAATACTGCCTGCATCTGTTGCTTTTTTATTATTTCTACTAATTGAGCCTATATATATTAAGTTATCATAGATAAAAAGACTCGATCCAAAACTATCCCCAATATATAAATTAGGTGTGGTATAAGTAGGATTTGAAGAGTCTTTAAATTTTTTATTGCCACCCAAAAACTCAATGCAGTTTTTTCCCTCTAAGGTACAGCGAAAAACGGCGCCCTTACCGGATCGATCACTTGCTCCGATTAGCAAATAACTATTTAATTTATCTGATTTTTCTGCAGATATAGCAAAAAATTGCAAAAAAGATAAAAAGATCAATACAGAAAAATTTTTAATTGAAAAAAAGATAAAATTTTTCATTGTCTTACTCCAAAAATTTTAACTCACACTATTATACAATTTATAATAACATAAAAAGAAACTTTATATTAAATAAATTTGTGCCTATATTTTAAATTTGCAGATGCCAAAATTAAAACAGGTAAATTTTATACTCAGAGTTTGCTAAAAATAATGATAACTTTGTATTTGATAAACCTTTTAGTAAAAATTAACTATTTATTAAAAGATTATAAAATTCAAAGGTTGACTACCAATGAGAACACTGCTTGCTATAAATTTATTGCTTTCGATTGTTTTTATAGCCTGTAAAAGCACTGAAAGCACGAGCGATAAAACAAAAAATATAAAAAAAGAAAAATCTGCAAAGGGAAATCCTGATATTAATGCAGTCCACACTATCCCCTATATTATAAATGAAGATTATATTACTGATGAAGACTATCCGCATCGCATTGAAAACGAGGGAATTAGCTCAATTGTATTTCATTACACAGCACAATCATTTAAAAAATCACTTCGCTCGTTAACAACAGGAGGCAATAGCTCGCATTGGCTGATTCCTGCAAGCGGAGATACAATTTACCGCATTGTCAACGAAAACCGCCGCGCCCAACATGCTGGATCAAGCCTATGGAAAAATAGAAAAAATATGAATGTAATTTCTGTTGGTATCGAAATTGTTAACTTAGGTTTTAAATGCAAAAATAATAGAAAATCATGCTCAAAAAAAACAATTGAGTGGCTTGAATTTCCTGAAAAGCAACAAAAGCTTATTGTTTCTTTAGCAAAAGATATTCAACAACGATATAATATTGATCCGCTATGCGTTATTGGACATGCTGATATTGCTGTTGATAGAAAAGTAGATCCAGGACCACTATTTCCCTGGAAAATGCTTGCTGAAAATGGAATAGGAGCATGGGCAACTGACGAAGAAATTAAAAAAGAAATAAAAAATATTCAAGATAATATTGGTAATAATATTTCCAGGCTTCTTGTGCAACTCAAACTTTATGAATACGGTTATGATATTAGAAAAGATAATGTCTCTAATAAATCAATAGAAAATAAACTTAAAAAAATCAATTATAGTTTAAAACACACAGCTCTTGATGACTATACAACATTAAACCAAATTAATGAGTACGGTTTTAAAAAACCCAACAATAATATTTTTGATGACAAAAAAACCAACTTTGCCATTGAAGCATTTATTATGCATTATCTTCCTTCTCTCTACTTAGAACATGAAAAAGAAAGTGTCGATGAAATTGTTGACAATCGTTCAAAGCACGATACAGAACACACTCCTGATAGCAAATCCGATATGGCAGCAGGCAATCAAGGAGAAACGGATGCGGATAATCTAAAAGTCTTAGCAACTATACAAGCGTTAATGGAAAAATATCCAGCAAAAGTCCGAATGGGATGTAGTTACTAAAAAAAGATTATTCAATTCCAAAAATCATCTCTTCGTATTTAGACAATGGCCACATATCTTTAGGAATAAAGCATTCAATATTATCCACAGCACACCGCAATTCTTCGAGTTTTGGTAACAGACCAGAGGCTATTGATGCACTAAGTTTACATAAATTCTTATGTTCAAACGATTCGCCAAATGTTATTTTTTCTAATTGCGTTTTTAAATTATCCAATGCAACTGTCATTCTTGACATACAAGCAGCAAAGTTTTCTGAAATTTTTTTTGCTGGAGACATAATATTTAGTTCCATAGCAAGCTTAGTATGCTCCATGAGCTGTTTTAAATATCGAATTGCGGATGGTAAAATCATTGTTTGCACCATTTCAATTGCGCAATTGACTTCAATTAAGCATTGTTTGATATAACGTTCATGTTGAACAGTAAGACGACTTATCATATCGTCAGCACTAAAAATTTTTGCTTGCTCCAAAAATTTTGTTTTATCTTGATTAGCCAAAACAGCAAGAGCTTCTGGAGTATTTGTAAAATTGGACAATCCTCGATTTTGCGCTTCTAGCACCCATTCTTGGGAATAACCATTTCCTTCAAATCTAATTTTTTTTGTTTGAATAATAATTTCTCGTAAAATAAGCAACAAATCATGATCCATAATTTTTTCATGATTTAATTTTTTTTCTATTTTTTTATTTAGTTTACTTAAGCCATCATAAACTGCAGCATTTAGTATTGCTGAAGGATAATTGATCGATGCGCTTGAACCTACAGCACGAAACTCAAATTTATTTCCGGTAAACGCAAAGGGAGAGGTTCTATTTCTATCTGTATTGTCTTTTGCAACATCTTGAATATGAGTGACTCCCAAATCAATCATGACTTTTTCTGGATTGACTTTGTTCAAATCTCCAGACTCAATGGCATTTAAAATTTTATCTAATGAATTTCCTAGAAATATAGAAATAATTGCTGGAGGTGCTTCATTAGCGCCAAGCCTGTGGTCATTTCCTGCAGAAGCAATTGAGGCTCTTAACACATCGCTGTTGTCATGAATTCCTAACAGAATTGCGCAAAGAAAAGTTAAAAATACAAGATTTTCATGGGGAGTAGCCCCCGGCTCAAGAAGATTGCGCCCAGATGAATCGGAAATAGACCAATTTAAGTGCTTACCACTGCCATTTAACCCTGCAAAAGGTTTTTCATGCAACAAAGACACAAAACCATGGCGCAATGAAATTGTTTTTATGCATTTCATCACAAGATGATTATGATCCGCAGCTAAATTTGAAGACTCATAAATAGGTGCAATTTCATATTGGCCTGGTGCCACTTCATTATGTCGCGTTTTAACAGGAACTCCTAGCTTATACAGCTCAACCTCAAGTTCACTAAAAAAAGCGTGAACACGACTTGGAATATGACCAAAATAATGATCGTCGAGCTCTTGTCCTTTTGGAGGCTTACGTCCAAAAATCGCCCGACCAGCCAATCGCAAATCCATTCTGTTGTTTAAGTGCTTTTTATCAACCAAAAAAAATTCTTGCTCAGGACCTATAGACGTCACAGCATAATCAATATGAGTTTCACCTAAATAATGAAGAGTTTTAACTGCTTCTCGAGAGATTGCCGCATTAGAACGAAACAATGGCGTTTTAAAATCCAAAGCTTCTCCATGGTAACTAATAAAAACTGAAGGAATATAAAGAGTCTTTCCATTTTCTGTTTCAATAATAAACATGGGACTCGACGGATCCCAACTTGTATAGCCTCTTGCCTCAAACGTTGAGCGAATACCCCCAGAAGGAAAGCTTGATGCATCAGGCTCACTTTGCAGTAATTCTGGACCTGTAAATCGCTCAATAGGATTTCCTTGTTTATCAAGCCATAAAAAAGCGTCGTGCTTTTCTGCCGTTTCTCCTGTTTGTGGCTGAAACCAGTGACAATAATGTGTTGCACCCTTTTCTATCGCCCACTCTTTAACCGCAGTCGCAACCCGTTCTGCTAATGCAATATCTATTTTTCCACCAACTTTGATAAGCTTTGCAATTATTTCTAAATCTCGACTTGATAATCTTTTTGCCATTGCACGCAAATCAAAAACATTCGTACCAAAATAATCAACAATACGAGATTGTTTTCCTTCAAAGGTAAGTGGACGAAAAATTTTACGTATTGCTGCTGCAGAAAATGAAGAATGCTCTGACATGAGATTTAACTCCATAATGATCAAAAAATTTTAGAACAAAAAATTTAAAAATCTTATCTAGATTTTTGTAGAATATCTCAACCAGAAAAATATAGGAACGCGAGAAGGAAAAATAATTATAAATATAAAAGATAAAATGCCGCCAAGTAACATTGCTTCAGAAAGTGCTGCAAATATTTTTGTTTTTTCACTAATTTTTGCTAAGCGATCTTTATGGTTTTGAATAGTGACTCCAAATATCCATCGACCTAATGTTGCACCTTCAAAACCTAAAATTGTATATTGAAAGACAAAGACCAATAGAGCCATTAAAAACCAAACTTGTAAAGAAAACAAGAATGTGTATGCAATATTTGTATCAAAATTTAAAAAAGTAAGATATTTTAAAAAAAATGGAGAAATTTCAAAAAAACCTTTTGGTAAAAAAAAGTAATTAAAACAGATTGAAATCACTAAAAAGCACAAGCCAAAAAACGCATCAACAGTCCAAGCCAAAAACGCAAAAAAAGGATGAACATAATATCTTGAATTAGGTATATTATTTTGTATTTGCTGGATATTGTTTGTTTTATATTTATTTGTATCATGATTAGTTGAAGTTTCTACAACTGTAGTAGAAAAAGATGTTTTTTCAGTAAGTGGATGTAATAAACTATTATCAGGATATTCTTTTAGAGTGACTGTTTCAGATTCGCTTAACACATTTTCAGGATCCACTGCTTTTTTTAGTGATCTTTTTAAAATTTCATCTGCACCAAATCCAAAACCAAAATGAAGTGGTTTTATATCTATTTTGAGCATCGATGAGTTTTCCATAATAACTTATGACACCTCTGCAAGAAAAAGTTTTAAAACATTTGACTGAATTTTACCCTCAGTGAGAGAGCCAAATTTTTTTTCCCATGCTTCAATCGGAAAAATGGCTTTGGCCATTGTGCGGTGTCCTCCGCCATTGCCAATTCCATTAATAATTCTTCTAACAACATCCCCTGCATTTTTGACATACCCTACGTTTCTCACGCTCATCACCAATGAATTTTCAAAAATACCTGCACAAACAACCCATTCGACACCTTCAAATTGTAACATAAAATCAGCTAATTGCGGAATGAGATCTTCACGAACAACATTACCTAAATAACTTACCAAAAGCTTATCTTGTAATGCCATATTTAATAAAGCATGCGCTAATATAGGGGCAAATGGTAAAGGGATTTCTGGCTTTTCCATTCTTCTTAGAAGATTGTAATTAATATCAGGGTACAAAGATACAAAGGCATATAAGTCAGCGTCAATCACTTCTCGGTTTAAATGCAAGGTATCTGCTTTAATTCCATATATCAATGCCGTTGCGAGACGTTGTCCAATTGTGACCGCAGCAGCTCTAAGATATTCGGTTAGTATTGTCGAGGTTGCTCCATATTTAGAACGGATATCACAATAAGGTACCGTATAATTTCCAACCATGGGATGGTGATCAATAATCACATCAACCCTTGGCAGTTGAACTGTAAAATGGCCAGGTTGTGTATCAAGGAGGGCTACTTTATCAAAATTCTCCAGATCTTGTGGCTTTATGGTAACAACCTCTAAATCCAAAAGGTTCATCATCGCAATATTTTCGGGTCTTGTGACCTTGCCGAAACTAACAATTGGGGTGGACACCTTATTTCGACCAAGCAGGGTTCTTAGAGCCAGGGCAGAGGCCAAGCCATCAGGATCGGGATCGGGTTGTAATAAAAGAGCAATTTTATCTCCCTCTTTTAAGATATCCCGAATTTCTTTGACACGATGAGTGCTTTCTATATGTCTCAGTTCTGCACTAATTGGACGACTTAACAGTTCTGTCCACGATAAAACTAGCTCGCGATCATTATCAACCAGCTTTCGCGGCTTTTCTGTAGGGTGCGCCATTTGAAACGATAAAATTCTTGATTCTGGCAATTCTTCTAAAATAATCTCCCTAACTTTTGAATATTTTTCGTTTTCTTTAAGAGACAAGACAACACAAATAGGATCATATTGACCCCATTGCGAAAAAAAAGACGGCTTGGTAATATCTCCTTTTACCAAAATGTCCTGCTTCCCAACAGGACTCTCACATGCCTCAATCAACGACGATTGCAACTGATTTTGCTTATTTGGCAGCCAAACCTTAATGTCCATACTTTTTTGAATATGAACAAGCGTTGAAGTGAGTTCCGGATCATCACAAATCACCAAAAAAAGGCCACGTTTAGAATCCATGAGTTACACCTTAAAGCCTATTTCTTAAAAAAATAACGAAACATAAAAAATACCCTTGCAAGACAGACTATGCTACAATACTTTACCGAAATAGTGATGAAGAGGCAAAATCATCGTGTCTTTCTATTCACAACTCGATTCATTTCAAGCGCTTGCGTAAAAGATCCTGCTTGTTTGCAAATTCAAGCAGCTCTCATTGAGGATATAAAATGACAGAAATACTTGGTTTTAACAACCTTACCAAAGCTTTAAGCTTCAATCTTTATGACTTTGCTGTAGCTCTAAACGATGAGGAAAGAGCATCATACATCAGGTATATCGACGAAAAGTATTCTGCCCGACAAATTGAATCCCAACTTATCCGTATTGCAGAAATCATTGATGCAGAAGTGCTAAACGTTAACTCAAAAGATTTCGATCCTTACGGAGCAAGCGTTGTACTTCTTATGAGTGATCTCAAAGGCGATCAAGCAACTCAAGCGGCAACTCAATTTTCTTCTTCAAAAGCATCCAACTTAATGGCACAATCTACAGTCTCTATTCATTTAGACAAAAGCCATATTTGTGCCCACACTTACCCTGACAGCCTTGATCCATCCGGAATTTGTAGCTTTCGGGTTGATATTGATATTGCAACGTGCGGGAGCATTTCTCCACTATACGCGCTTGATTTTATGTTCAAAGCATTTGAAACAGATGTGGTTTGTGTGGACTATGTTGTTCGGGGCTTTGCACGCAATAAACGCAACGAAAAAGTGTTTATGGATCACGAAATGACAAGTATTACAAAATACGTATCTCCTATGATATTGAGAGACTATGATACTTTTGATAAAAACTCTCCTGAGCATCATACATTTCAAACGATATTCTGCAGACGTGAGCTTGATGAAAGCAGTTATTTTAGAAATCCTCGCACAGTGCCACCTGATGTTGCAGCAGAAAAGATGATTTTAATTCGCAAAGAAATGGATTCTGTCGCGCGATTGATTAAGTAAGCTTTTGTCTTAAAATCAAACCCTCCGCTCAGAAATTTGATCATAGCCCCCACGAAGCCTTCAATATCTTCTTTTGGGGGCTAAATTGTTCGCCTCCATGACTAAATAATTATAGAATATCGTTCGATTAACGAATTCACTCTTTCCCTTCGTGTTTTCTTTAACCAAATAAAGGGATTATTCTTGAAAAAACACAATACACCGAAAAATAGAACTTTATCGCTGATTAGAACCTTAGGCAGCACTGCCTTAAAAGCGGGTAATGAAGTTTTAAAAAGAAAAATAAGTCAATCAATCGAGGACAGCACCTTTATCAGTGATGCTGCAGTCCGTTTAGCAAAAGGTTTGGATGATTTAAAAGGAGCGGCAATGAAAGCAGGTCAACTATTAAGTATGGTTGACGAAAGCATTTTGCCACCTGGCTGGAAAGATGCATTAGCCAAATTGCAATCTCACGCAACCGCTAAGGATTGGAGTTTTATAGAGCCTATTCTTTTACAAGAATTTGGATCGTTAGAAGATTTTGAATTTATCGAACACCAAGCCATTCATGCAGCAAGCATCGGACAAGTTCATAAAGGTCGCTTAAAAGATGGGACTTCTGTGGCAGTAAAAGTGCAATACCCCAATTTAGAAGCGAGCGTTAAATCTGATCTAAAGAGCATGAAAAAAGTCATTAAAATTGCAAATTTGATCCCAAATCTTGCTAACTATGATGCTGTTTTTGATGCTGTCGAGCATCTTTTTATGCAAGAGTTAGATTTTATTAGAGAGAAAAATTATTATAATTTATACCACGAACGTTTTAAGAGCCATCCAAATATCATTGTTCCAAAGACCATCGATCAATATTGTACAAAACATGTTTTGGTCACTGAGTGGGTTGAAGCAGAAAGTTTACAAGACTGGCTTACCAAAAACTCGCAAGAAATGCATAGCAGTCCTGATATAATGCAGCAAAGAGATAAGTTAGGTCAAATTTTACTCGATCTCGTTTTTACAGAAATTTTTGAATTGCATCATATTCAATCAGATCCTAATCCAGCAAATTTTCTTGTTACATCAAATGCTGATTTGGTGCTCCTTGATTTTGGTGCGACACAAAAATTAAGTGATGACACAATTGAAAATTACACAAAACTCACCCAAGCCGCATTTGAAAAAAAACACTTTGAATTAACCCGATTTGCAAAAAAAATGGGGTTTTTAACTCGAGAAGATCCTCCAGAAACGCAAGATAGTTTTATTAAAATTATGGAAATCGTGATGGAACCTTTTCAAGCAGAAAGTTATTCTTGGAAAAATTGTCACCAGCTTAAAAGAATAAACTCAGAGTCATTAAGCTATATGAAACTGACAAAATTTAGAGCACCAACATCCGAAATTATTTTTATTAATAGAAGACTTGGCGGAAACTTAATAATTATGGAAAAATTAGGGGCTACAGTTTGTACAAAAAATGTGATGTGTCGCATTCTTCAAAAAAATAAGGAATAGCTATGTTAATTTTAAAACGTTATTTTAGCTTTTGCACGAGTCATCGACTATACAACCCTAAATTTAGTGATGAGAAAAACTTTTTAATATATGGCAAATGCGCAGGGATACATGGACATGGCCACAATTACAAATTAGAAGTTGCCATCACCGGCAAAGTAGATCCAGAAACCTCAATGGTTTTTAATTTGGATCTTTTAAAAGAACTGGTTGATAAAAATATTATTGAAGACGTTGATCATAAACATTTAAACTTTGATGTTCCATGGTTAGAAGGAAAAATTCCTACTGCAGAAGTCTTTATCGATTCAATTTGGGAAAGATTAAATATTGCCATAAAAAATTGCAATACAAATGATATTAAACTCTATGCAATTACCCTTTGGGAAACAGAATTCGATGCGGTAACAAAAACAAGAGATTAATTAGGTAATATTTTTAATCTCACAAAAATCATGAATCGATTTAAACAGGAAAATTTAATTTTAAAGTTCATTTTTTTTAAATAAATTAAATTTTTATTATTTTTTAAAATTAAACCTAAACTTAAATTTAGATTTGGCCTGAGCGATAAATTTAATTTTTCTGCGTCTTTATTTTTATCCAGTTTATAACAAGTGGAATTAAAGAAACAATAATAACGCCCCCAATTAACAGATGCATATAATCATTAATTTTTTCACCAAATGCACGACCAAGGTAATATCCCGCTAAAACCATACTAAATACCCAGAAAAAAGCACCTACGATATTAAATACTGCAAATCTTCGATAATTCATTTGCGCTGCTCCAGCTACTGTTGGAGCAAAAGTTCTAATTATTGGTACAAATCTTGCAATAATAATGGTTTTACCACCATGCTTTTCGTAAAATTCCTTTGCTGCCAAAATGTGTTTTTTTCTAAAAAACAAGGAGTCATCCTTTTTATAAAGCAATGGCCCTAATTTATATCCGATATAAAACCCAAGAGCATCACCAATTATTGCAGCCGCAGTAAGAGTTGAAAGTAAAATATAGACATTCATATCACCTTTAGCAGCAAAAAGACCTGCCGCTATTAATAAAGAATCTCCTGGTAAAAAAAATCCAAATAACAAGCCTGTTTCTGCAAAAACTATTAAAATCAAACCAATATAACCAACTAATTGAATTAAAATAACAGGATTTTTTAATATTGCCAGTACTGACTCAACTAGCGTAAAAAATGCGTCCATCGACAAACTCCCACACAACAGAAAAAAAAATTCTAGCTGTAAGACATGTAATTTACAACTTTTTATCATTGAGGACGCATAGCTTAAGTTTTGAGAGCAAAATATTCACATTTTTTTGTTATTTAATTAGGAGAGATTTTCACTTTAAGTTCCAGGCATTCGTTGTCTCAACAAAAAACACTTGAACAATAGAACCTGATGAAATTGTTATTTCTTTGCCATTTCGAGTCAAATTATCATTAATTCTTCCAGCAACAGCATTGATTGAACCAGAAAGAGCTTGTCTCACTTGATTGGCAATAGACTGATCAACCGTAATGCCTGTTTGTGTAGTGGATGTTGTGAGCGAACTCAACACGTAGGTCGTTAAAAATGTACTCGCAGTTGAAACAATCAGTTGCCAATTTGACGGATCATAAATTTTTCCAGATAAACCGTTATCTCCCAAAATATCTTTAACAATAGCAGTGCAAGGCAAATGAGGGGAGTCATCTCTGGTGTTGACACATTTATCAATCAGTATTTCTACACGCCTCTGCGATTTATTAAGCTGGGCTTTGCCAACAAAAGTTATATGATTTGGAAATTTTTGTTCTGTTGATCCAAAAGCAATCAAACTCGTATCAATTGATTCACTAGAAGAAACTGTTAATTTGTCGGGAAGAATTGCGTACACACGAGTTCCAGCTTTAAACATTTGTGTTCTGCCCGCAACCTGCTCCACTCCAGAAATTGTTTGCAATTTTTGTGAACTCATTGCTGTAAGTCTGGAAAATTTTGAACTCTGTTTAGGAGAATCAACCATTTGCGCTTGATGTTGCGCATGGAAATCAAAATTTTTTTCTTTGATTTTATGAATAACTGCGTCACTAATTTTTGAAATCAACTCACCAAAACTTTCTGCATCGCGTTCACGATATTCATCAAAAACTTTCAAATTATAATTATCATTGTTGTTATCGGTATATAAGGATGTCGACTGTTGTTCATCTTTACTTTGATTTATTAAAGAATCATTTTCTGAAATGTCAGAAATCTTTGCTTTTCCAAGTTCAACATTTTCTAATGACTGCGCTCGTAATCGATCTGATAAGGAAGCTTTTTTAGCCTCCTTATCCAATTCTGTTTCTTGTAAATCAGGATTAATTATTATTGATTTTACAATTAAAGAACACAATATAATAAATACAGACAACAGTAAAAAAAGTATTAATTTTTTTTTATTCTTTTGTTGCATATAAGTTCTCCTTTTTTATTGGAGAAAATCCATTTTTATTAAGTATAGCTGATAATTCTTGTATTTTTTTTATTTCTAAATCTTTATAATTATTTCGTTTAATTTCATTTTTTATTATTCTATTTTTTGATATCTGAATAGATTGAAAATCATGCATATCAAAAGATAAATTTTCTATAAATTGCTTTTGTTTATTATCTAACAATTTTACAACGCTGTATGCATTATTATCAGTAAAGTAAATTCCAATTGGATAAATATTAGCATCAACAAGTTGACAATTAATTACAGTCTGCTCTGGAATATTGCTATCAATTGTAATTAAATTTACAGCATCAACTTTTAAAATTACTGTAGAAAATCCAGGATTGTCTGTTGCATTTTTCATAGGATTTCCTTTTTCAATTATGATTGCATTGTTATCGCTCACACAAGAAGTCACTTGATGCGGAAATATTAAAACCGTAGGTCTTGAGGGTGTTACACGTACAACTGGAGGATTAATTTTATTTAATTTCATTGTAACAACAGGAAATTTGCTATCAAATTTTCCTTGCGGAACAAGAATTCCGTCAATTTGATCAGAAAACGCTAAATTAGAAGTAAGTAAAATTGTTGCTAGGTAAAATTTAAATTTTTGCATTTTTTCTTTCCATAATTTTTGTAATTTCAATTAAAACATCGCTATACTTTTTTCTATCTTCACTTGCATATTTAAAATAAATATCTAAACTCAATTTTTGTGATGTTTTTATCTCATTTCTCAGCGTACTTTGAATACCATCTAAAACAACAACAAATTCATTATTTTCTAAATCATAATCAGCTTCCAATTTTACGATTTCAAATGAAGCTTGTGATGAAATTGATTCAGATAGAATTTTTGCTGTATTTATGCTTAAAAAATATTGTGCCTCAGAATTTTTATTTTGATTAAAATATTTTGAAAATGATGCCATTCTTGCAGAAGCTTGATCTTTATTATGGGGCCATGTATAAAATGCTGCAATCATTTTTTTTGATAATTCTTTTGCAAGTAAAAGTATTTCGTCCCCATCTGTTTTTGTGTTACATATTAATTTATTAATAACACCATTGGAATTTAAAGTTAAAACTGGCATAATTTGAGCGGTTGGAGGTGAATCAGGCGTTAATATTTTTATAAAAATAAATGGAGAAATTATAATATATGGCACACCCACAATCCAAAAATATTTTTGAATCAAAACAGCATATTCTCCAATATTCAATAAAAAATTTTCTTTATTTTTCATTATTATCTCCTAAATTTTCCAAGCATTGCTTTTGTATGTTGAAAAAATGGCTTCATCTGACTTGTTATAATTATGCCAAATATTCGATCTAAAACTTTTGTAGAAACAAAAATTATCAAAATAATAACGCAAATAATTGATGTACAAAATTTTAAAATTAATAAAAAATTATCACCTGAAATCGATATACCCAATTCCATTAATTCTAATGAATTTTGAAATATAGTACCTATATCTTTTGCATTCGATGAAATATCTTTAACAATTTGATCATTAACTCCTTTAATCGCTGAAGGATTGTTAACATTTTCAAAAGATGAAAGTACCAAATTTAAAATAATGACTTGTAATTTTGCTAATAACGTTAAACTCGCAAAAGCTCCTGCTAGCTTTAAAGGTCTTGTTGGATCAATTCCTGAAAAAAAAGAAATAGCAATTGTAAATACTGGTAACATTAATATTCCAATATGTTGCAAAAAGAACAATAACAAATTAACAACATCCATAATAAATAAAAATGCTAAAGTAATTCCTCCCAGAAATAATGAAATTGTATTGGTAAATGAACCTAACATATTAAATGAATTTATGTTTTCCTTAAAATAACCATTTAATCCAAAAATAGGACTCAATCCATCTGAATATTTTTGATAAATATCTATAGCAACAAATGAATTAATAATTGAATCTAAAAATGAAGTCATGCCGTTATAAAATAAGTCAAAGTGCGAAAAACAAAAATATGCAATAACACCATAAAAAAATGCCTCAAAAACTTCTGGTACTCCACGCCACGCATTCATACTTAATTTAATATGCAATGCCATTCCAGCATAAATAATTGCAATTGCTGATGTGATAGATGCTGCAGCAGCTATTGGTAACGCAGCAATTATACTTTTTGCTATTAAAATCACTCGATCAAAATGAAAAATCCAACCGCCGATACGAGTTATGTTTGGAAGTGTTGCTTCAATTTTAACTTCATTTAAAGAAATTGTCACTGAACTGCCAATCAAAGACTTTAAAATAAAGTAACCTACAGCAAATGTAAAACAATATTTAACTGCTTGAATATATTTATCTTTACTATACATTCCAATTAGAATATTATATGTTAAAAAACACACCATTCCTAAGGCTATAAAAGCAGATCCCGTTTGAAAAAATGGTAATAAACTTTCTCCAATTTTCGACATAGAAAACCTTACTTTTGATTTGATTTATATTTAAGTTTACTATTTAAAATTTTCTGGATATTTTTGTCCAGAAACTGCAGCATCAAGTACTTTTTTAAAGTCTTCGAGTTTAGGTAACTTCATGTTTTCTGGTATATGAAAAGCTGAAGGATTTTTTGATAAAACAAGCATATTGATTGAGTTTAATATTTCTGTTGTTGCTGCATATTGCGATATTTGTATCTGAACAGATAATTGTTTGCTCAGAGCAAAAATAGCATCAGATTCATTAATATCCTCAGGTATTTTTCCACTTTTTTTATCTTCAGTCACTTTTGTTTGAATATCATTAAATATTTCTTTGAAAACAAATGCCTTTATTTCATGGTAAGTCCCTTTTAAATGCTGGTTTGCCCCTGCAACAAATAGTTTTTCTTGTGGACTCAGTTGTTTATTTGTTCGCACTAATTTTTTCCAAACTTCATAAATATTGTTGTAATTATGATAAGTCGGTGTGATACTGTTAATTTTGCTAGTTAAAGCTTTAGAATATTTTTTAGGTCGCATTTTTGCCAAATCAGAATTTTCTGTTACGAAATTTGAAACATAATCAGTAAGTTGTGTCATTTCTTTGAAAAAATTCTTGCGAGCATTCTCCCAAACGTTTGTATTATGAGCAATAACCCTAAGGTGATCATCAATAGCATCAATGAGAGAATATGTTTCTGGATCTTTTGATTTGAGAATATTTTCGTTAGATACTTTAGGCGATAATGTTGCATGTGCAGCTTTTGATTTCAAAATTGTTGCTACCGCTACGCTAGATATTCCGCCAAGAAATAATGAAAAAATATTACGCCTCCCAATTATTTTGTCTTTGTCAGAACTTGGGAGATCTTTATCTTGAATCTGATTTTTTGTATCTTTTTCTGATATCATTTTTTTTCTCGGATTGTGATTGATTGATTGATTAAATTGATTGCATCAACTCGAAATGCTGTTTTTAAAATGTCATTCTCAAACGCTTCGTGGCATTGATTTTCTGGAATGGCATCGTTCCAGCGCGCTAATTTTTTGCACACATCAAAAAATGGAAGACCAGAATATTTTAATGCCTTTTTTCGAATCGATCGCCCACCGTCATGTGTGGTTGATGCCCATAAAAAATATTTTTCGTAATCTGCATACAAAGCCTGCATGGTTAAATGCTGATCACAGTAACCAATAATTCTATCTGTTTTATTGTCTGTTGACTTAATAGAATCTTTAATTGATTTTTCAATTTCAAGCATTTGTTCAATACGACCATTTTTTTGTGCAATTCCATTATGAGCAAGAGGCTCATGTGCTAAAATAGAAAGAACTTGAAGATTTTGTGGCAGAGTAAAAAAGAAGCAACGTTGCATTGATTCGAGCAAACTGTATTCACTTGCAATCAAACCTTTTTCTAACGCAAGCTTTGGAATAATTAAATCGCATGCATCTTGTGTTAACAGCCATAAAGATGATCCAAATTTTCTATTTTGACTTGCTCGTTCTCTAAGCCAAGAGTGCGGTATGTATTCTCTCCACCACTGCAACTCATCTATACAATAAAAAAAATTGGATGCTTCATTATTACCACCTGTGGATTTGTGCTTTTCTTCTAATAAATTTCCAAATTCCAACACAAGTGAGACATATGCGGCTATTAAAGCCCTATCATTTTTTGTCTGTGTATTTTTACAAGCATAAAAAAATTTAATATTTTTTAAGTGATGTTCAGAAAATTTAGGATTATCGGGATCAAATACACCTCCATTTAGTCCTCCTTTACAAAAATTATTCAAACGAGCTTTGTATTCATCCCAATTTGCTTTTTTTACTTTTTTATTTGCAACTTTTTCAAAAAAATCTGGCAATGAATTTTCAAGAAGTTCTTTAAATTCTGATAATCTGTTTAAATTTTTTTCGTAAAATTTAACAAGAACATTTGCAATCAATTCTCCGTCTGAAGACGTTTGCGAGGTGTGGTCATCTGGATCAAAACCCATAATTTCACAAATAAATTTTTTAGCATACTTGACTCTATCTGCAAAAGGTTTAAATAAATTAAGAGGATAAATTTCTAATGGTAAATACTGACAATTTAAATTATCATAATTCAGTTTTAGTGTAAAATCGGCGAGGCCGTCTTCTAAAAAAGAAAATGAATCACCAAGATCTAAAATAAAACCAGATGCCCTATAGCCTTTTTTGCTCATCTCAATGTGATGGGTAAATAATCTTCCAACAATTAAACTTTTTCCACTCCCTGGCAAACCAATCACAACGGTAGACATTGGCTTGTAATATAAAAACGGCCAAATTGTATTTTCTAATGTACGAAAATAAAATGCACGATCATCGAGAAAATTATAATTAAAAACAGGCTTTGGAATGTAACAAAATGCTTCTGTTGTTGAGTAAATTGTATTGGAACGAAATGGATTAAACAAACGATTCCCTGGCAATACAGAAAACAATGACTCTTTTAAATATGCATTCTCACGACAAAAAATTGGTCTCTGTGAAGACAGAGGATACTCTTCGGCTTTCAGTTCTAACTCAGAAAGAGCTTGATCTACATCGTCTTTTTTTCCAAATGCAACAATGTTCACAGTCATACTTAAATTGATATCAATGCCGTCATCTTTATCTATTTTTTGCTGCTCATATGCTTCAATTTTTTTAATATTTGAACGCTTTGTATCATCTAAATTTTCTTTTTGAATTTCACCTAAAATTTCTTTTGCCTGAGAGATTGCATTATTTTTCCCTGTAAATGAAGCACAAACTATACTATTTAGATTATCTATTGATCTATAAAAATGGTGAAAATCACTCAATACAATTGATGGTATTTGCGCAAGACTCGCTGTACCATGCACATAATCACTATTATATGCACGCACTTCTTTATCATTAAAAAAAATTGTCACAGGATAAATTGGTAATTCTTTATTTAGTATTGGGCTTTTTGGAGAAAAAATGTATTGACAATAATTACTCATTTCAAGTCTATTTAATCTTTTTCCTACTGTTTCAAGTCTTTTCACACAAAATTCTTTGAATTTTTGATTACTTCCAAAGTAATTTGAAATAAATATGTAATATTCTTGTTTTTTCACTTTTTTTTCTTGTAAGACTTCTCTCCCAAAAAAAATATTTTTATCATGAATATCTTTATTCACTCTCACAAATTGGATTTTATCCAAACTTGGCAAAGCTTTTAAAATTATTTCAACAGCACTTTTAAACTTATTATAAAAGTCAATATTTTCACTTGCAATAATTTTAAATCCAGTAATTTCATTTCCAAAGCAATCATACAAAACATGTTCATCATTTTTACAAATGCTATTGGTATCAGTATATTTTGCTTGAGATTCTTTTTCTAAACGTAATTTTGAATTATTAAAATATTTTTTAATTTTAGAAAAAAACATTTCAAATCTCTGGTTTGTATATTTTCCATTATACGCATATTCTGTGAGCATGAAAAAAAGTATTGATAAAGATACCGGAAAAAAAATGGAGAAAAATGCTGCAATATTTGATAAGATATTACCCAAAAATATTCCAACTAAAAAACCAAATATTCCATTTATAAAAGACTTTCTTTTAAATAAAAAAAATGTTTTAGGCTTATTTCTTTCTAAACTAGAATATAATTTAATTTTTTCCATTAATTATCCTTTTTAAAATTATGGGTTTGTTTTTGGACTAATCCATTTGATCGGATCAAGAACTGCTTCAAATGTATTTTTTATAGGGTCTGCAAAATAACTCCCTACAAAATAAACAACAATTATAAGCATAATTGATCCCCAAACCCAGCGTGTTTGTTGTCTAATTTTTGGAAACCAAATCCAAGCTCCAGCTGTGGCAAGCAAAAAAACAAGTCCTAACAAAAAGAAAGTAGGAGACATGTCACGGATTTTATCAGTTAAATCTTTTATTGCAGTATTCCATTTATCACTTTTAATGGTGACATCAGCAGCAGCAAAGACAACAGCACTACTAAAATGAAGACATATTGCGATCATATATAAGAAAAAACGTGAAACTTTTACTTTTAATTTCAGTAGCATAAAAATTATCTCCTTAATTGAGTTATTTAATTTTTTTCTTTTGCTGTTATTGTATAACGAAGCTGATTTTCTAGTTGACTTGATAAACCCGGCATAATATTTTCAAAATATCCATACTTTTTATCTTCTTCAAAACAGCCATCTTTTGAGTAATAAAACTGCCATGATTTTAATGCAAAATGTGGAGACACAGGAATCCATGAATCCTCTAATGCAATTTTATCATTATTTGAATGCACAAATCCATTTTTATCCATCCACAAAGGATATATAGCATCGCATTTTTTTAATCCAAATATCAGATTGTCAACTCCTCCAATTTTTTCGGGATCAATTTTTGCAATTTGCATGTTTTCTAGAATTAAACTGATCGTGTTATTATTTGTTAAAAATTTTTGATTTTGTAATGTTCCGTTATTTATTTGTGCTTGCAATTGCAGTTGCAGTTGATTGTTTATATGCTGTAATTGTTCATTACGTTGTATTAAATCTTTTGTTTGATCATCATAAAAAAAGTACGAAAAAACAGTCGCAGACAAACACCCCGTTACAGCACCCATCCAAGTTACACTTTGTTTTGTTTTTGGATCATATCCACCATATTCTCCAATTAATAATCCAGATCCCAAACCAACAGCACAACCTGTAGCTGTTGTGTTTAAAAATTTTCCTGCGTATGAAATTTCTGCAACTGAATTTTTTGAAACACTTAGTGAAAAAATTAAAAGAGTATTAAGTATTATCTTATTTTTCATACTATTTTCCAATATAATAAGAATAAAAATATTTTTAAATAAAAAAATAGCTTCAATTTTAAATTTTAGCTATTTATGTGCTTCGTTAATATTTTCTAACAATTCATGATCACCACCTTTTCCTTGAAATCCAAAAATAAAACTTAGTAAGTCGCATTTTATTAAAATAAATTTTTATTTATTCTGTATTTTAATGAAAATAATTATTAGTATTTCAATGTATTAATTATTCTATGTATAGCAATTTAATATTTTTTATTGATTCTATATTTTTTTTGTAATATTGAAAAAATAATTTTTCATAATTCAATATTTCATAATTTTCTTATCTCCAGTATAAATTTTGTAATTTATATATCTTTTATTTCAAATTATTAATGATTATTTTATTGTTATTCTCTCAAGAAAAAAAATATCCGCATTTTTTACTTATTTTTTTTAAAGTATTTTTTATAATCCTTATTTTTTATATAAAACTTCTTTTTTATAATACTATTTGATGCACGTTTACTGAATGATTATTTTTATAACTATTAACACACGGCTATTCTCTTTTAGAACGCAACATTTGGCCTTCGTTCCCTACTTGAAACCTGACTTTTTGCAGTCACCTTAATCTCTGCCCTAAAAAGCGAAGTTTCTGCCTTGGCAGATATTGATGAAATATACAATTTTTTTAAAACAGTCAAATTTATATTAAAAATATTTTAGAGTTTATTTTTTAAAAATAATTTTGTAAATATATTAAATTATTTATCGATATATTTAAAATAGATTTATGATTATTTAAAATTTTAATGATATATTGTATTATTTATAATTTTTAATAAATTTTTTAAAGTTATCAATATATTTTTAGTTAGAATTTTGTAATTTGTAATTTTTTTAAGAACTAGATTCTTATAAAATTGGTTTTAAATATTTATATTCTGCATTAAAGTCCCAAGAAACTCCCAAACTGACCTCAAACCAATTATCTTTAAATCGCTTCAAACTAAAATCAAACACCAACTCTTTTGGTAACATTTTATCTGGTCGAATATTTGTTTTAAAATTCCAAAACACACTGCCTTGGACAAAATCAAATAAAGAAAAACCAGCAATAACATTATATAATCCAAAATTCGAGACTTCATCTTCCCACATGCTATTTAACGTTACACTACCATGCGTTGCATTGACATTTGGAATACAATTGCAACCATATTCAATAGTACCATTTGTCCATTCTACACCTGCACCAATTGATAAAGAATTTCTCGGTGATGCTCTATAAATTGTATCAAATAATATTGCTCCTAAATAATAAGAACTGCCATTAATCACGTAGCTATCAAAGTATGAATATTGAAAATATGGAATAACTTTAAATTTAATTTGTGTATCAATATCAACATAAGAAGATATACTAACTTTGTTTAACAGTGTTGTTGAAAATCCAGATTTTTCAGAATAACTGGTTCCAAACGTTAAACCCGTACCAACCAACATTGTCTCAACAATCCAGGTTTCTGGTTTATTAATCACAGCATTTTTTTTATTCCACGCCGAACTCAAAACCGTTTGGTTCTCCTCAATCTTTTCTTCTTGTTTTGGAACAGCTGCTTGTGAAGTTTTTTGCTTTTCTATTAAAATTTTAGGATCAGAATTAGCAACTTTTCCTTCGTGTTCAAACACCAAAGGAGGTATAACTGATCGCAAAGTTTCTTTTGTAGAATCTTGCTTTGTAAGTGGGGTTCCAAATCCTTCTTCAGCAACCCCCAAAATGGGTGCGATTTCTGGGTTATAGGCTTCTCGCCATCCTTCACGATAAACAGTGTTTGAAGGACGCCAGGCAAGCATTTTGACATCATTTGTTCCAACAATCTTCATCGCTTGTTCATGCGACATCCTATCGGATGCGACAATTTGACACAATGAACTCCCCTGTCTGGATTCTAAAACTTTAAGCTGATGAATAGGAATTCTTTGCGCCCGTAAAAACTCTCCTGATTGAGGATGAAAACTTGATAAAGTAACATAACCTGCGAATAAAGTATTGCCGCGAATAATACCTCTTTCTAAACCAAAGTCTAATGTTAATAAATTTTCTCGAATATAAGTAATTTTTCCATCATGTCCAATCGTATTTATAATTCTTACCAACGCCTGAGCAAATGCATTTTGGATTTTTTGTGAATTGGCTTGTGCATCTAACAAAACATCTTCTCGTGCCCATACAGTTCCTTTAACTCCAACCCCTTTAAGTACAAGACGCACTAAGGTTTGATCGGGAGCAAAATATAATGAGGCATTAAGCCAAGCATCAATATTGTAATCACCTTCTAGTCGACGTTTTAAATTCTCAATTTTTTGAGAATTCATTTTAGAATTTTCGCTAGAGTTTAGAGGCAACAATTTAGTAAACTCAGTGAGTGAGATATCCCAAAATCTTCCAGAGTTTTTAACTTCCTCCGAAATCATTTCAGCCATCATATTTTGAATATCGCGTTCATTAAATGGAAATGCAGGAACACCATACAAAAGCCTATCTTGCTTTCGCATAAAAACTCTAAATTTATCTAAATTTGTATCTAAAAGATCGATGCCAATTCTTCTTACTGGAGGTAATAGAAACGTATCATTTTGGGTTGGAGGAGAAATTGCTCCAGGATTTTCTAAAGAAAAAGAACTCCCAAATATAAAAAACATTATGTTTAGTAAAATAATGCTTTTTAAAATTCTTTTTTTTTCCACCCCTTACTCCCTATTTTATTCCATTATATGTTAATTTTTATTTTTTATAGAAGATTCAGCAATTTGACACTTGACTGCAAATTTTGGACAAATAATAGGAAGAAGTGATTTTATCATTTTTAAAATGAGAGGAGTGAGTTTGTTATTAAAATCCGTCCAACTTATTATTAATATTATAAAATTTTCTTTTACTTTGATTTCTATTGCAATTTTTCTATTATTCACAGTATTTTTAATTACAAACGTGATTATGTACTTAAACTCCCGCACAGATCCTTTTCAGCAGCCCCCCAAAGACTACGCAATTGTGCTTGGCGCCAGTGTGCACGGCGATGCTCTATCTGGCGTATTGAAAGCCAGAATGGAAACAGCAATTGAACTTTATAATAGAAAATTAGTCCAACACATTTTAATGAGTGGTGATGGCACAGACAGCTACTATAGCGAAACAGCTGCAATGAAAAAATTTGCCTTAAAAAATGAAGTACCCGAAGATATCTTGCTAACAGATGAAAAAGGATACAACACTTATGCAACAATTTTAAGAGCCAAAGAAGTTTTTAATGCTAAAAGCGCGTATATTATTTCGCAAGATTTTCATTTGACACGTGCAGTATGGATTGCCCGAAAAGTAGGAATTGACGCTGATGGTGTAAACGCTGGAAATAGTAAAGATAAGTGGTATTATTCAGTTCGAGAATTTTTTGCTCGCACAAAAGACTTTTTTCAAGTTATTTTTAAGGTTAGACCCTACGACGAAAAAAACTTTGTATTTTAACTAATAATTTTTAAGGAGCTATTTCGCATTTTAATTTTGGATCTATAATTTTAAAATTTTTTGGATTTTGAATATCAGGCAATTCCATTTTTACAAAAAACTGCATATCACGTTCTTCAAACTTATAAAAGCTAGAATCAACAGATCGATCATGAAATAAACTTTGACATTCTTTAAAATCTAATTCAGTTTCGCTATTTATATTATTTAATTTAAGTAACTTTTTTTTGCATTCATGAAAGCTATTCTTATTAAATAATGAGCAATTAATTTCATTATTTAATTTTGCCCAATACCTTAAAGAAACAATACGATTTGATTTTTTTAAAAATAGAAACTCTTTATCAATATGGCGAATATGTTCAAATATCAATCGCACATCTTTACTAAGAATTTTATAAATTTGAAACTTATATGCCGCTCCATGACTATCCGCACCTTTAATAATCAAAAAATCATTAATTTTTCCATCATAATACCCTTCTGATTGAAATACATGCTTTATCAATCCAGAGTTTGTTTTACACAATTGACTGATATTATTTAATTTTGAATATTCTTTTATAAAAATTTTCGCTTCACCTTTTAAGCCAACATCGTTCTGTTCTATTAACACATTTTTAGCATATACATAGCAATTATTAAATATTTCTCCATTAGAATACTTACTTTTGCCAACAACAAATTTATTTTTAAAATTAGGTTTATCAAATCCATGCATATTTTGTGCAGAAAATATGGGTTGTAAAAAAAAGAAGAACAAAAAATTTAAAAATAAAATTTTAAGAATACTCACAAAAAAATTCCTTTTTATTTTAAATACTTTGCATTAACATCTTCTTCATCACAAAAAACATCTCCAAATTTCATTCTGCAATTTAGTCCACATTTTGCTTTATCAGCAAATCTGACACAATTAAAATATGATTTGGAGGCACAGGCTGAAATTAAAAAATTTTCTTCACAAATTATGGCCACAAATGACTCCATGTATATTTTGAATACATTTTGCATCAGGGTCTTGTTTACAATCAGCTCCAAACGTATTTTTTACACAACCAAAGCCACATATCTTCTTATCCTCAAAAGTGATACATTCTCGCTTTAATTTAGTAGAATCTTTTGAAATTATATCTCCACAAAAAATGCCTTCTTTATTTTTAACACAAATTTCTTTTGAAAAAGCAAAGTTAAAAATACCAATAAAAAAAGATAGATAAAAAAAGATCCTCATATTTTCTCCAAAATTTTAAATAAATCAAAAATTAAACTATATTCTTTTATCATATAGTTTAAAAAAATTTAGTTATTTATCTTAATTTGCTGCTCATGACAAGTATGAAAATTTGCCAAATAACTTTCGCGGTATTGTAAACACTGTTTTTTGAAATTTAACGCTAATAGATTTTCTGGATTTATTGCTAATGCAAGGTCAATTTGCTTTAAAGATTCGTCATATTTTTGTACATCGATATAAAGCCGTGCAAGTTCTATAAAATACTCAATATCTTGATGTTGAGTGATTGCCTTTTTTAACTCTTCCTCGGCTGCGTCAATCTGTCTTACCGATAGATAAAACAGCGCCATGTCAAAATGCTTTTTCGCCAGCAACGCTCCTTCTTTTTGACAAGCCTCAGCGAACCGTCCAGATGCCTCTTCATAAAATCCTAAATCGCTTAAGATAATTGCTGCATTAAACTGTGCTTCGATAAAATTTGCATCAGCATTCACAGCTCGATCAAAAAACCGGATGGGCCTCGGGCAAATCACCTTTCATAAGATATAATATCCCAATTTCATTTAACCATTCTGCCTTATCACCATTTTGCTGCAAATAGGATAACCCAATAGTTTCTGCTTGATGAAAATTTCCAGAAAACAAAGCAGCCTTAAAATCATTCAACGAGTTCTGCACACACCTTCTCCTATGTATCTTTATTACACAAATCATACCTGAAAATCTTGAAGAATAAAATTGAATATGTGAGAGTTGCGCGAACAGAATTCTGTTCATTTTTAAAAAGCAAAGACCACCTCTTATAAGTGGGATGCAATTTCATAGATTTGGGAGAAAAGAATGAAACTACAACATGGGTCTGCAACACTCGTCCTTGGTGTCCAATATGGAGACGAAGGAAAAGGAAAACTTGTAGATGTTCTTGCTGAACAAGCAGATCTCGTTTGCCGTGTTCAAGGAGGCAACAACGCTGGTCATACGATTTGGGTCAATGGAGAAAAAATTGTAACTCAACTTCTTCCCTCTGGTATTCTAAGAGAAAATTGCGAAATCGGTATTGGTGCAGGTGTCGTTGTTGATCCTTTTGTTCTGAGAGATGAATTACAAAAAGTAAAAGCACAAGGTTACGACATCTCACCAGAAAGACTGCATGTTGACTACAGAGCAAGCGTCATTCTTCCTTACCATAAAAATCTTGATTTCAAAAGAGAAGTAGAGCGTTCTAAAAACGCTACCAAAATAGGAACAACAGGAAGAGGAATTGGTCCTACCTACGCAAGCCGCGCCTACAGAGAAGGACCTCGTATCGCAGAAATTGCAAATCCTGATAACTTTAGAGCTTGGCTCAAAACGCAACCTCATCTTGCAGAGGGACTTGATGGCAAACTTTTAGACGAATTTTTAGAAACCGCCGAACAGCTTAGACCTTACATGAAAGACTTGGCGATGATTGCCAACAATCGTATGGCTCAAGGTGGTCGCTTATTGCTTGAAGGCGCTCAGGGAGCAATGCTCGATGTCAGTTTTGGAACATATCCTTTTGTGACTTCAAGCAATCTTGTTTCTGGATCCTGCGCAGGAGGACTTGGCATTCCTCCATGGAAAATCACCTCCATTCTTGGCGTGATAAAAGCGTATTCAACCCGGGTTGGAAACGGCCCTTACCCTGCAGAACTATTTGGATCTTTTGCTGATGAATTGCGCAACCGAGGACACGAGTTTGGTACAAATACTGGACGTCCACGCTCTGTCGGTTGGCTTGATCTCGTGGCGCTTCGCTACCTCACTAAGGTAAATGGTTTAACAGGACTCGCGGTCATGAAAGCGGACGTGTTATCGGGGCTTGAACACATTGGAATTATCACCGCGTATCGCGACAAACGCACACACAAAGAAATGGTGGGTTATCCTATGACGCAAACCGCATGGGACAATGTCGAACCAGTAGTCGAATTTGCGCAAGGATGGGACAGCGTTGCTGATGGCAAAAAAGTCAATAAAGATTATCTCAAGTTTGTTCAAAAAATTGAAAACTTCATTGACACAAAATGCGCTTATCTTTCTACCGGACCAGAACGGAGTGAAGGAATCTGGCTATAAAACTATTGTTTTGATTGCTTGATATCTTATTACATTTATTGTAAAATTTACAATTAAATGCATTTGCTATCTTTACTTTCTGGAGAAATTTAAGAATGCCCTTTCAAGGAAATGCCCTTGTTATACAATCAGGCGGTCCTACAGCCGTTATCAATCAGTCTCTTGCCGGAATTATGAATGCAAGCCGTGATTATCCCAATGTCATTCTTAAAGTATTGGGCGCTTATCATGGTTTACACGGTGTTCTTTATGAAAATCTGATTGACCTCTCACACGAAGAGAGCAACACGTGGAAGCTGATTGCAAATTCTCCAGGAGCTGCACTTGGCTCTGCACGAATCAAACCGAGAAATAGCGATCTCGATCGCATTTTTGAAGTTTTTAGCGCCCATAATATTAAATTTGTTTTTTATAATGGTGGCAATGATTCAGCCGAAGCTGCACAACTCATCCGCGAAGAAGCAAACAGACGGCAATATGCAATCCGCATATTGCATCTCCCCAAAACCATCGATAACGATCTCATGGTCACAGATCATTGCCCAGGCTACGGCAGTGTTGCAAAAGTTGTTTCACACATTATCGCAGGCGATGATCTCGATAATCGCAGTTTTTTTAATAGTGTAAAAATTAATGTTGTCATGGGGCGTCATGCGGGCTGGATTGCCGCTGCCACAGCCATAGCCAAAAAAGGTCACATTGACATCGAAGATCACGACGAAGTGGGTCCTCACCTGATTTATCTTCCTGAAGTTGAATTTAATGAAAAAAAATTCTTAAATGATGTGCAAAAAACGTATAATCGCATTGGTCGTGCGACAATTGTTGTTGCCGAAGGCATTGCCGATCAGCTTGGGGAAGAAAAATTTGCGGGCGAAGTGGATGAATTTGGCAACGCATTGCTATCGAGCTCTGGCAAGCTTGGTGATTATCTCGCACATTTAATTAAAAAGAATCTTGTGTACAATTCTTCTTTTGGCAAGCTGAGATGTCGAGCCGATACATTAGGATATTTACAACGTTCTATTGCAGGAATGGCCTCTCAAACCGATCAAGATTCGGCATTTTTAGTAGGTTCAATGGGTGTTCATTATATGATGCAGGGCGAAACCGATAAAATGGTCACTCTTGTTCGCATGCCAGGACAAACCTACAAATGTGAAACATCTTTGTGTGACTTAAAACTCGTTGCACAAAAGACAAAACTCATGCCCCGTTCAATGATTAACAAAGATGAAAATGGAGTAACAGAAGAATTTTTTAACTATGCACTACCATTAGCGGGTTCAGTTCCAGAAATTCATGCATTAAAACCACAATATATCAAAAAAATACTTTTAGATTATGTCCGCCCAAGCAAGTAACAAAAAATAATTAAAAATATTTCTCTAAAGCCGTTTCTAGTTTTAATATATTTTTTATGTTAACTTATTATTGTTCTTGCAAAGAAAGGAAGAAAAATGAAAGTTAATATTGGAATATCACAAGAAAATAGTACAAAAATTGTTGAAATTTTATCTCATTATCTAGCAGATTCTTATTATCTTTATCTTAAAACTCATAATTTTCACTGGAACGTAACAGGAATGTATTTTCAACCTTTGCACAAATTATTTGATGAACAATACAATGAATTGTTTCTAAGTCTTGACAACATTGCAGAACGCATTCGTTCTCTAGGCGAATATGTGCCAGGGACTACAATGCAATTAAAAGAACTCACCTGTTTGAAAGAAGTCAAAGAAATTCCGTCTGCACCCGAAATGCTGAAAATGCTTGTGCAAGATCACGAAAAAGTGATTTGCAACTTGAGAAAGTGGTTAGATGCAATTGGTAACACAGGAGATTGTGGGACAGAAGATTTTTTAACTGCAAGACTTGAAGACCACGAAAAAACCGCATGGATGTTAAGAAGTCATTTGGAGTAACAAATCAGCGAGAATCAAAATTGCACTCAAGGTAAAACTTACGATTACTAACTTATTTTACACCTTCCATTAAATTTTCTCTTAATTTGATACGAAAAAAATAAAAGTAACCTCGCTTTAATAGCTTACCTGAAATTTTTTATTATTTAGAAAAAACATATATACTCAGAATAATTAAAATATTTATTAATATTTTTTTGGTTATGGATTTTTTATTAACTTTACAAATTTTTTTTATTATATTTAAAAAAAATTATGCAATAAATTAAAATTTAAAGATTATTTATTGCTTATTTTAAAATTTCTTATAGAAGGATATTATTTATGAGTTTCAAAAAATTATTTTTTGTTTTTTTATTAAGTATTTATCCATTATCATCAGATGCTTTAAATTATAATTATTTCGATATTGATGACGAAACAAGCAATATTTTTTACAGCAAAGGAGTTAATGGAGAAAACGGTAAAGATGGGGAAGATGGCGGAAACGGTGGAAACGGTGGAAATGGCGGATAACAATTTAATTTGTACTTGACACAGTTTTTAGAACACTAACCAATTTCTTTACAAATATTGTTAACAATCATGGCGCAGAAGTAAGGCGACTTTCCTGTTTTTTAAAATTTAGTTATCAAACGTGCCGACGCTTGATAATTTAAATGAAAGACATTAATTTTTCTTTAAAATTACTATAACCCTCTGCGTTATTTGTAAATGTTTCTTGCTGCCCTGAATGCAGCCATTTAACAGAAAATACATTTTTCTCCATTTCTTCTTGCCCAACAAATGCAACGGCTTTCGCACCTAATTTTTCGGCATTTTGAATTTGCTTGCCAAATTTGCTCTCAGTAATAGGAGTTTCTACATTTAAGTTGCGTGCGCGCAATTGTTTTGCAAGCTGTAACGCCATTAAGCGATCTGTTTGTGAAAAACGCAACACACACACATGAGTTTCTTTAAATAAACGAGGAAGCAATCCATGAACTTCCATAAAATTTGTTAACGATACGTCTCCAACGCCATAACCAACACCAGGAAGTTCATCGCCACCAAATGCACCCACCAAATTATCATAACGTCCACCACCAAACAGGGCGCGATGATTGTCGGGGTGAGTGTCAAACACCTCAAAAACCATGCCAGTATAGTAATCAAACCCTCGCATGATATCTGGAGCAAACTTTATACACTCACTCGATGTCAGTGTTGTTAAAATATCGAGCCTCTGTTTTAAGTCCTGTGCGCTTTGTGCGTAAGGCCCTAACAAATCAATGACCTCATCAATAGACGCTTGTAAAAAAGTGTTAATAGATTTTATTTGTTTATCATTTAAGTTTAAATTTTGACATTGTTGATTAAAATCTGATTCTGATAATTTATCTTTTTTATCAAACAAACGTAATATTGGTGAAATATTGTCTTGAGATATTTTAATAATATTAGCTAAAAATTGATTAATAATACCCCTATGATTTATTTTAACTTGAAAATCAGAATATTGCCCACCTAACGATCGCAATATATCAATGGCAGTCATAATGATTTCAACATCTTCATCAAGAGCATTGCCACCAAACAAATCAACATTGAGTTGATCAAACTCACGGAGTCGCCCACGCTGTGGTCTTTCAAAACGCATACACGTTGGAATGCTATACCAACGAATTGGTTTTAAAAGTTCTTTTTGTTTGGATGCAATCATTCTTGCTAAGGTGGGCGTCATTTCAGGACGGATCGCTAATTTCCTCTCTCCTTTATCTTGAAATGAATACAGTTGATCTTTCACAATTTCTTCACTAGACTTTGCTGCATACAATTCTAAATGTTCAACAAATGGCCCACTATATTCCTCGTAACCATAGGACTTTAATAATTGATGTATTTTAGAATTGACAAAATTCTTGATACGCTGTGCTTCAGGATAAAAATCCCTTGTACCTCTATATCCTTGTGTGCTTAAAATTGTTTTTTTGTTTTTGAGGAGATTTTGTGCCATAAGAAGTCAATTCCTAAATAAACTAAGGGAATTTTCAAGCTGTTTCTTGAAATACAAGAGGTTAATGTTTTGGGTTTATGATGTCAATTGCAAATCTTAGAACACGAAAGCTTGATCTAAAGAGATTACTTGTGCCAAATTGCATTCATGTTGCTGGGAGAATATCAATCAGTAAAAGGCTTTTAATTTTTTCGACTTATTTATGACGCGTTCATTATTAATACAGGTTTATTTCAATGAATAATTTTTGTGAAAAATGGGGCATTAACCCAACCTTACTACCAAATCATGTTGGCATTATTATGGACGGCAATGGCAGATGGGCAACAAAACGCCATTTACCGCGCATGGCGGGTCATCGTAAAGGCGTCGAGAAGGTGAAAGAAATTACCGAACTATGCGTCCAATTTAATATTAAAGCCCTAACTCTTTTTGCATTTTCTGAAGAAAATTGGCGTAGACCCGAAGATGAAGTCAGCAATATAATGGGATTGCTAAGATGGTATATTCGCAAAGAGCAAAAAATTATTATTGAAAACAACATTCAATTTAGAGTGATTGGCGATCGCAAAAAGCTCTCCACAGACATCATAGAGCTCATTACAAACTTAGAAGCCAAAACAATTCATAATACCGGAATGCATCTTTGTATTGCGCTGAGTTATGGCGCACGTGGCGAAATTCTGAGAGCAGTAAAAAAAGTTGTCGAGAAAGTAAATGATGGGTTAATTTATACTGACGATATTGATGAACAAATCTTTGAGGCGCACCTCGACACAGCAGGCATTCCAACCCTCGACATGTTTATTCGAACAAGTGGAGAGTACCGGGTTAGTAATTTTCTTTTATGGCAACTCGCTTATGCTGAAATGTTTTTTAGTGAAGTGTTATGGCCAGATTTTGATTCAGAAAAATTTGTAAACCTTCTACGACAATTCGCCTTACGCGAACGCCGTTTTGGCATGACTTCAGATCAAATTCTCACAAGCAGCGCCTACTTTAAAACAGTTTCAAAATAACGAGGTCATTTATTAACAATGGACATTCTTCAAGCAGTTTTTTCAAATACAATTGTTGCATTTATTATTTTAATTGGTGTTGTTGTATTTGTTCATGAGCTTGGACATTTTTTAGCAGGAAAAATCTTTGGTTTAGAAATTGAAGAATTTAGTATTGGCTTTGGTCCAAAGGCATTTTCAATTCGCAAAAACAATACAGACTACCGCATCAATTGGTTGCCGTTAGGGGGCTATGTTCGTTTTTATGGCTCCGATCTAGAAACCAACGTGCCAATTGAAAAAAAAGAAAAATCAATTCTTCATGCAAAACTTTACAAAAGAGCCATTGTTGCTTTTGCAGGACCACTGGCAAACTTTATTTTAAGTTTATGTATCATGGTTGGCATGGCGTTCTACGGCATACCAGAAAATCCCGCTGTCGTTTCTGTGTTGCCAAACTCTATTGCAGAGCAATCGGGTCTAAAAACTGGCGATAAAGTTATTAAAATTAATGAAAAAAACATTAAAAACTGGAAAGATTTTTCTAATATTGTCAGCAATTCTCCAGAAAAATCGTTAAACTTCACTATTGTCAGAGATGATCAAGAAAAATCTTTAGTTTTAACACCACAAAAACAAGAAATAGAAACTCCTCTTGGCAATAAACAAACGTCGGGACGCATTGGCGTAACAGCAACCTTTACATCTTCGCATTTATTTATTGATAAAAAAAATTTTTTAAGTGAAGTGGGACTAAAAACTGGGGATAAAATAGTTTCGGTTAATAATATAAAAATTGATTTTCTTTTTCAATTTATCAATGCAATGGAAACAATAACCAAAACCCATTCGCAAAATGAACTTGCTAAAAAAATATATGCAAGAACAACTTCTATTACTCCAGTTAACATTGAATATTTAACAACAAATAACGTAACTAAAAAAATCCAAATTAACTTTGACACACCTAATTTTTACAACTGGGCGCAAAAAATTGTGCAGCAAAAACTAGAAAAATCATTAAGCTGGCAAGACACATTGCTCTCTGCAGATCAAACAATTGGCAATTATGACACTTTGCAACACAATGACAAACGCGAACCCGCATTTCATGCTTGGCAAAAATGTGGACTTTTATCAGGAGATACCATTGTCGCTATTGAAGGTGTAGGTAAAATTACATCGCCATTTCAAATATACAACTGGCTTGATGATGCTCCTAAAGCATTTTCAGCAAATAACAAAAATGCAATATTACACTCAAAAATTAACGTCATCTCAGAACAAGGATTTTTAAAACCAATCAATTGCGAAATTCCGCTACGAATAGGTTTTGATCATTTAAACAGAGAGCATGTTTTTTTAGATTTTCCTCTGCAATTTAAATCATATATGGCAGTCATGCCTGTTCATTTATCTAAAGCAAATTCTATTCGAGATGCTTTGCAAATAGGTTTTAACGCCGTACAACAGCAAATTTTGTTAACCTACAATGCAATTAAAATGCTTTTTACGGGTTCAATTCCATTATCAAACTTAGGTGGCCCTATTGCGATTGCTTCAGTTGCTGGGGATGCAGCAAAAGGCGGACTTGTTGTTTTTCTTTTGACAATGGCATTTATTAGCACAAATATTGGCCTCATGAACTTGCTACCTTTGCCGGCGCTCGATGGAGGCATGTTATTACTTCATGGAGTGGAAGCCGCGTATGGCAAACCCTTACCAAAATCTGTGCAAATTGCGATTCAACGAATAGGTGTGATTTTCATAATTTTTTTATTTATTATTGTTTTTTATAATGACCTTTTACGATTGATTCGTTTTTATTAAGGAAATACTTCGTGCTTCTTCAATGTCAACAACCTCTGTTACTTTTGCTTACCCACCGCAGAGGTGCTGCCATGTTTCTCTGTTCAGACACTAAAAATCTGTCTAATTTTTTAATTTCAGAAAAAAATATTTTCTCTATTTTGTTAAGCAATTTACAAAATAAAATTCAAACAGAAAATGTTGAGTATCTAAAATTTGATGGACTTATTTTTACGCGAGCAATAGGAAAAACAGCAGAAAACTTATATTTATTGTATACAAAAACGCTAGAATTAGCAAATTTAACTCCTCATCAAATTAAAACAATTGTTATAGGAATTGGTCCAGGCTCGTTTACAGGACTCAGACTAGGTTGTGCTTTTATTAACGGAATGAAAATTGCAAATAACACAACACATCTTTTACCTGTTGCAACTTTATTAACCCCAGAGCTATTATCAATCTGTGAAAGTCAAAATTGCAAAAACATATGCATTGAGCAACTCGATGAATTTTCTGAAGATGACGAGTCTTCTGGGAATGTCACTTTTTTTGATTTGCTGATTTGCTTACAGAAAGCTCACAGTGAAAAACGCAATTTTGTAGAATCTCTCATTCCTGAATACGGAAAAGAGCCGGGTCCTGTCGTAAAATTAAAAGAGGAAATGGGATTGTCAACCACACCTCCGACTAAAGCCTGAGGCTTGAGGAGAGAAATCTCTAAAAGCGGTTGACCAGACCCCTCCAAGAAATTGGAGGAGACGTTCTTGTGGAATGGCTAACATAAGTTAGCAGAAATAGGCACTTTGGGATGCGTGCCAGTCCCAAACTCTGCGGTGAGTGTTCATGCAAGCGTGAGGTGTAACGCTGAAGGATGCTCACAAAAACCCACGAGTAACAAGGTCGAGGCAAACTTTAATCAGGCTCGTAAGAGCAAATAGGAGATCAAATGCCACTGGTACTTTCCAGCACAAAAAAGCCACTGATGCCATGCACTCCTAAGCGTGCTCGCTTGCTTTTGGAACATAAAAAAGCTGCAGTTTTTAGAATATATCCTTTCACGATTATTTTAAAAGATCGCGCAGACGGAGAAACTCAACCATTAGAATTTAAGGCTGATCCAGGTAGTAAAACAACTGGAATTACTCTTGTTTTAAATGGCAAATCAGAGAAAAAAGTAGTGACTGCAATTAACCTTCAGCATCGTGGTCAAACGATCAAATCTAACCTCGAAAAAAGGCGCGGCGTTCGTCGAGGACGTAGAAATAGACATACAAGATATCGTGCACCAAGATTTGATAATAGATCTCGTTTCAAGGGTTGGCTTCCTCCTTCACTTATGTCAAGGGTTTATAACGTACAAACATGGATCAATCGTCTGTCAAAATTTTCTCCAATTTCTTTGTGCGCTGTAGAAACAGTTCGTTTTGATATGCAAAAAATGGAGAGTCCTGAAATTTCAGGTGCAGAATATCAACAAGGAGAACTTCTAGGCTACGAAGTGCGTGAGTATTTGCTTGAAAAATGGAATAGAAAATGCACTTATTGTGAAAAAGAAAATATTCCGTTGCAGATAGAACACATCACCCCACGCTCCAAAGGTGGCTCAAACAGGGTTTCTAATTTGTGTTTAGCATGCGAAAAATGCAATCAAAAAAAAGCAAACAAAGATATTAAAGATTTTTTAAAAACAAAGCCTGAACTTTTAAAGAAAATTAAGACTCATTTGCAAAAACCTCTTAAAGATGCCGCTGTGGTCAATGCAACCCGATATGCAATAGGGAATGTCGTTAAATCCATTGGACTTCCAACAACATTTTGGTCTGGTGGTCGCACAAAGTACAATCGCATTCAGCAAGGTTACAAAAAAGATCATTGGATTGATGCTGCGTGTGTTGGAGAAAGTGGAGAAAATGTTGTGATTCCTAAAAAACTTAAGGCAAAACTCATTACAGCAACTGGGCATGGCGATAGACAAATGTGCCTTGTAAACAAACATGGTTTTCCTCGATCAAAGCCCTCTGCATCTAAATATGTTTTTGGTTTTCAGACAGGAGATATTGTTACTGCAAAAGTCACAGCAGGAAAAAAAGCTGGTTCCTACATTGGAAAAGTTGCTGTGCGTTCAAGTGGCTCGTTTAATATCACAACAAAAAAACAAACAATTCAAGGAATTTCACATAAGTTTTGTAAAAAATTACATGTAAAAGATGGGTACAACTATGCTACAATTTAAAGTTACAAATTCATTCGCAATGCAACCAAGCGTCGCACGCAAGCGACTCCTTTGTCTGCTTGCAAATTCACAATTTACGCCTGCATTTCCTAACAGAAAATTGGCTCTTTTAGCTCATTTTCCTCCTCTTCCTAAAGGAAGAGCTCTCCAATTCGAGGTGTAGGATGAAACCTGATATCCATAACGAAGTAATTCAAAATGAACCTATCCAAAATGTGAACTTTATTGAAAGACGAAAAAAAGTTAAGTCTAGTATTTATTTATTACCAAATCTTATTACAGCATCTTCGCTTTTTTTTGGACTTTTAGCAATTAAATACTCTATTGATGGCAGAATGAGTGGTGATATCAAAGAATTTGTGTTTGCAGCCTATGCGATTCTTGTTGCAGGGATCTGTGATGGACTCGATGGCAGCGTTGCGCGGCTTACTCATACGCAAAGCTCATTTGGCGTGCAACTCGATTCACTTTGTGATCTGGTGTCTTTTGGCATCGCTCCTGCAGTTGTGATTTACAATTATGCGTTAAACGATTTTTTTCGCTTGGGATTTTGCGTCGCTTTTATTTATGCCGCATGTGGAGCGTTACGACTCGCACGTTTTAATGTGCAAAGCGCAATGGGTAAGACAAACGGTAGCTTTACAGGAATCCCAATTCCAATGGCCGCTGCGCCACTCGCAGTTTTTATTATGGCACAAAATGAACTCTTATCGTGGACATTAGAAACACACAGTTCTTGGGAAGTGTATTTGGCAAATACCCTAACACTCCCAGAAGTTCGTAATTATACATTGTTAGTCATTACCTTTTTACTTGCACTAGGAATGATCTCTACTTTTGAATATTTGAGTCATAAATCTATTCATTTACCCCGAAAAAGACCATTCCGTTTTTTAGCTACTGTTTTAATTATATGTGCCATATTTTTTATTTTGCAGTTTGTTGTTTCCTTGGCACTCCTTTTAGTCATATATTCCATTCATGGTCCTATTCTTTGGCTGTTTACTAAAAAAGACAAAGCAGCAGAAGAAGAAGAATTGTTTGAAGTCGGACAACATTCTGAATAATTTTTTTTGATTGAGGCTTATTTATGCTCGAACTTACTATTGGGATTGTTGGTGCGACAGGTGTTGTTGGACAAACTGCAATTGATATATTAACGGATTCATTTACAGGATTTCGTGTAAAAAATTTAAAATTGTTTGCATCTCGCGCATCTGTTGGAAAAATTATTAATTTTAATAATAAAAAAATTCAAATTGAAGATGTTAATTTTGAATCATTAGCAACATGCCATGTGCTCCTTTTTGCGACTGATAGCAAAATTGCTTTAGAATTTATTCCTAAACTTGCAGAAAAAGGAATTCTTTGTATTGACAAGTCTTCAGCATTTCGCAACCACACGCAAGTTCCTTTAGTGGTTCCTGAAATTAATGGCGAGCTTCTCTCTAAAGAAAATATGCTCAATTTTCCTGTGATTGCAAGCCCAAATTGTTGTACAATTCCATTAGTGATGGTGTTAAAACCACTTTATCAAAAATTCAAACTTCAACGGGCAATTGTGTCAACCTATCAAAGTGTCTCGGGAGCAGGAAGACCTGCAATGGAAGTTCTCACCGAAGAGACAAAAAACTTTTTTTCAAGCCATGATCTTGCGTGCAGCAAATCAGAAATATTTCCAAAATCAATTGCATTTAATGTCATGCCCTTTGTGGCAGCAATTCTTGAAGATGGCTCTACAGATGAAGAAGCAAAAATTGTGGCTGAAACAAGAAAAATACTCAATAACAACCTATTTCCAATTGCAGCAACAAGTGTGCGTGTGCCAACGTTTGTCGGGCATGGAGAGGCGGTCACTCTAGAATTTGCAAACAAAGTTTCAATTCAAGAGATCAAAGCAGCTCTCTCCCAAATTTCGGGATTGTGCATTATTGACGCATTATCCTCTAAAGATGAAGAGTTTGAAGAATTTGGAGAATTTGTCACCCCTCGCGAAGCACACGGAAAAGATCACGTGTTTGTAAGTCGTATACGTCAGGTCGAATGTTTTGAAAATGGCGTCTCTCTTTGGATCGTGTGTGATAATCTGCGCAAAGGCGCCGCACTCAATGCAATTCAAATGATTGAAGAATGCGCACTCAATGGAACATTGGCGTCACTCATCAACAAATAAGATACGGATTTTTAAATGAAATATTTTTTTTTCTTGATTTCTTGTTTAGCAGTTTTTTTATTTAACGTAAATGCAATTGCGATCAGCATAACTTCTTGTAATACAACAAACGTTTCTGATGCCGTTTGTAGGCCAACTCGTATTCTTATTTATGAGCCCGGCAGTGCCACACCAGTTTTTAAGGTTCCATCAAATCAACTTTCTATCGATCAATTACAGATAACATACTCTGTGACTCTTGATACCTCTTCTGAAACCAGTTTTACTTATGACGCGACAAAGTGGGGAATTATTGTTGGAACAAGCCAAAACGATCCCACATTTTCTAAGGGCAATACCCCATCCAACGATTCAGATTCAAAAGTGGACGTTGATGTCGATAATTCTGACATAAAATGCTTTAATAATTATTGCGCAGGAACAGTTGTTTTAACATTAAAATTTTCTAGAAACAACTATAAACTGACTTCAAGTTTTTTAAGTAGCAGTTCTCTTACATTAACCCCAGTGTATGTTGAAAATGCAAAAACAAACACCAAATACTCAAATACAAGTCTTTCTTTTAAATGGGATTTTGATACGGGAACGATGATTTCTGCGCCATCTATTTCTGTGCTTGCAAAAGACAGCGCCTTTGTTGTAAACATTTCACCACCCACAAATTTTACTGCTGTGACAAAAAATACAGACAGCATACAACTTACTAAAGTCAGTAACCTCAACTCGTTATCAGGATATGTTCTTGTGTATTGGCGTGATACAGATGCCAATGGCAATCCCACAGGTTGTAGGTCAAATTCTGGCGGTTGGCAGTTTGCAATGAATCCCGAAATTTTTAATACAGTGCCCACAACACCCACAACATGCTTGTATTCTAACTACGCTCCAAGCCAAAAAACAGGAGGCACTTCAAGTGCCCTTGGGTGTGCGGATACAGCAATTAATACAAGTCTCCCTCTAGATTCTACGGCTTCTGCAATGACCTCAGCTCTTACAGCAGACAGAGCGGCCATCCCTTACACCCCCCTTTATAGCTCCCCCTCACAACTACCGAGTGATAGCAATGGATCTCCTTCTGGATGTTACAATGTAGTTTATATTCCAAGCTCAAGAAGTTCCTGGAGCAAAGCAAATATTAACAATGGCGAAATATATGGAATTACTGTTTGGGCATTAAATAATGCCAGCACACCTAAGTACAGTTTAGCACATTCAAATATTAGCTATATTACGGGAGTCTCATTACCGCTTGCAAGCGAAGAAAAAAATCCTACTTTACCCAAAACACAAACGGATTGTTTTTTTGTGACTGCCGCATCTGGCAATCCCAATAGTGATGCCGTTTTTTATTGGCGTATAATTAGAGACGAAATTTTAACACCACTAGGTATCACACCTTATTATTACAATTATGGTCCTAAAATGGCACAGTGGCTCAATAACCATCCAAAATTAAAACCATTTTTTAACGTAACATTAAAATACTCTGGAAAATTAATTTATAATACTTCAAAATTATTTCATTACACTAAAAATAAAATGAAATTGTTACTTAAAAAATTCCAAAAAATTTTAATATCAGAAGCTCATGCGCAAGAAAATAATTTTTATCAACAAAATTTTAATAAACAACCGCAATACGAATTTTTATTAACTGGCGGAGTGCTTTTTCCCAGCACAGATAAACAATTAATCGATAAATATTTTTCTAACTCACTCACAAAACATTTTGATATTGGAGGCCAATATCTATTTTGGCATGGAAATTTAGGTTTCTCTGTAGGTATTTTAGGATCATATATCTTTAATAGCACAGATAAAACAGCAAGCGTCCTAAATTCAGAACAAAAATACACTCAATTATTTTATTCGCTACAGGCTAAAGCAGTAACAGGTTTACGTTTTCGCAATCCATGTTGGTCTTATTTGCAGCCAGGAGTATTTTTTGCAGCCGGAATTTCACGTTTTCGCGAAGAAGCATCAACAAGCGAAGACACGAGCACAACGTTAGGAATCACAAATTTTAGTCCAATTTATGAATTTGGGGGATATTTAGATTTAAACCTTGTTCCGCTTTTTTCTATCTATCCTCAAGAGATTGGAGAGCTCATTCAAGATATTTCGTTTCGACTTTCAGCATCTTATTCAATCAACCCCTCTCCAGCCCTATCCGTTGCAGGCACATCAATTCAAACAGGTTTTGTTTTTTTGTTAAATTAGCCTACGTTACGGCGAAACCAAATTCTATCTTTCTCAAAAACAAGACAGGGGTAGATGAGTTTGTTGAAATCACGCCAATGCTTATCGATTGAGTGATCAGTCGCTCTGGCAAATCGCATGTCTTTTAAAACCTCTTGAATTTTCCAAAAAACGTCAACAGGAATAAAAACCTCAAGTTCTGGATTATTTTTGTCGGTTTGAATTGGATCTGGGCGCAATTCAGGGATATCTGCAATAGTTAAAAATCGTACAATCATGATGCTTACCTTATAAAATTGAAATTTAAGTTACCTTTCGGATAAATTGCGATACAATTTAACTGATGCAAATCTTCTTTATGGAGAGTGAATGTGAATTTACGTAATTTTGGAGAACGCGGCGGATTTAAAGTTCTTGCCGTTGCGCGATTAAGTTCTTGCAGTTATTCGCTTGTTTTATATGTTTTAAACTGCCTTGTTGCAGGGATTGATGAAATTGTCTCCAGTACAGGAGAACTCTCTGTACTGCTTGGGGTTTCAGAAAAACAAGTCAAATTTGCTATTGATGAATTATCAGAAAACAATATTCTTAGCATTACTAAAAAACACGGTAAAACACTTGTTTTAAAAATGAATCTTGATCCAGAAAAATGGAAAAATTTACGCAGCTCACCAGAACGTAACAAAAGAGTTTTAGGGGATGCAAAAAATTTACATTCAATTATTCCTCAAAAAAATTTAAACGAAAAACCCAAACCCATTAAAGTAACTTTATCTAGCCACGAAGCATTGCTTTTTCCTAATAAGAAAAAAACTAAACACGAAGGTATTCACGATGAAAAATTAAATAAAATTATTAAAATATTTACGCAGAATCAAAAAAATAATATTGACTTAGAAAAAGAAACAGATTTTGCAAAATTATTGTTAGAAAATCATCCGATAGATCAAATTATTTCATTAATTAACTTTTTTTCAAAAGAAATTCCATCTCTATCAATGCTTGCTGGGGCATGGTTTCATTATTTAAACAAATATCGCGAAGAAACAGCAGAGGTCGATGATTTAAATGCATTTAGACGAAAACACGAAGACTACGACAAAAAAATTAGAAATTTAGCATATTTTGAATTAAAAAAAATTCAAAAAGAAAAAAAGTCGATTTCTGCAGATGAAGAATTATTACTACATATTCTCATGAGGCATGAACAACCAAGAAAACAACTTTATTGGGCCTTAAAAGCAAAAGAAAAATACCCAGGACTCATCGTTTTTCTTGATCATGCAAAAAATTCTGTTGAACTCAATTAAAAATATTAATTTTAAAAAAATTTGACTTCTTTTTTTTATAGTTTAATTGTATTATTCTAGGTGTGATTAAATCACTAGGAGGTAACAATGATAAAACAAAGTTTTTATAGTCTATTTTTACTAAGTTCTTTTATTATGTTTCCAGCATTTTCATTTAATACCGAAATTAATGACAGTAAAATGATTGCATTGGCACAAAGTGCGCAAAGTTACAAGGTCGATCCACTTCACTCTAAAGTAACTTTTGAAGTCGCACATCTTGTAATCAGTACTGTTAATGGTGAGTTTAAAAAATTTGAAGGAAATTTTAAATTTAATCCTGACGATTTTTCACAATCTCAATTGGACGCTTCTGTTGAAACAAACTCTATAGACACCGCCGTTCAAAAACGCGACAATCATTTAAAAAGCCCTGACTTTTTTGATACAAAAAAATTTCCTAAAATGACTTTTAAATCAAAATCTGCAAAAAAAACGAGTAGTGATTCTTTTGATTTAATGGGTGATCTCACAATCCGGGGTGTTACCAAGCCAATCACTTTTAAAGTAAAATATAAAGGTCAAATTAAATCTAAAGATAAAACAATACAGGCTTTTAAAGCCGTGGCAGAAATCAATAGAAAAGATTTTGGTATGAGTTTTCAGAATATCGTTGAAGCAGGTCCAGTTGTTGGCGATGTTGTTACCATTACACTCGTTTGCGAAGGCATAGGTTAAAAACTCTTTAAAATGAACGTTAGTTATTTTTTTAATACAAGGAGAAAAGAATTATGGAAAACAAAAATAAAGTTAAACACGCAGCTGTTGTAGGATTAACTGCAGGCCTTTTATCTGTAGCACCATCAGCGTTTTCTAGCGAGGTTCATTGCTGGGGGGTTAATAGCTGTGGAGCAAAGTCTTCGGCTAAAGACAAAGCACAATGCACTGTCAACGAAGCGCAAGTGGCTGCAGCAAAAAAAGAATTTGGCGATAAATTTAGCAAAGCCAGCACCCATAAATGCGGCGCACAAGCTGAATGCGGCGGAAAGGGTGGTTTTTTAAATTGGACAAAAGTCAAATCAAAGGACGAATGTAAAAAACTTGGTGGCTTTTTGATGGATAAAAAAGGAAAGATTGAAAAATTATAACAGGAGTAAAAAATGAATAAAAAGCCGCTTATTTTAGCTGCTGCAGTGAGCGGTTTATCTGTAGCAGCAAATGGAAGCGATACACCACAAACAGTAACTCAAGAAGTTGAAAAATGTTTTGGGATTCAAAAAAAAGGTGAAAATGGATGTGGTATTGAAAACGATGACATTGCAGCAGCCAATGCGGCGTTTAAAAATAAATATAAAAAAAGTACCACTTTTGAATGTGCCGGAAATGTTTTAGGCTCTGGGAAAAATGGTTACCTGGCTTGGGTTTATGTCGCTCGCGGGTCATGCCACAAAATTGAAGGTGGTTTTCTGATTATTCAAGATAAATCTGGCAAAAAAACTGTCGATAAAGGCTAAAGTTTGTGACGCAATTATCCCCCTCTCCTCTGTTAAGTTGTAATAATTTAAATCAACAAATTAATTTACCACACGGAATTTTTGGCGCTGGACTGAGAGCTTGCCATTACGAACATTGGCATGCCACAGAAACTCTTCCTGTTTTAGAAATCATTGCAGACAACTATATGTTTTTAAAAGGTGAACCTGCTTTATACCATTTAGCGCGCATCAAAGAACGTACCACAATTGTTGTGCATGGCGTGGGCTTAAACATAGCAAGCGCCTATGATTTAGATAGAGATTATTGTTATGCACTAAAAGACTTTTGTAACTTTATTAATCCTCCAGTTATTTCTGATCATCTTTGTTTTTCTGCTTCTCCATCCCATAATAGTTTTGACTTACTGCCAATTCCTTTTACTAACGAAACATTAAATTTGGTAAGCAAAAAAATAAATATTGTGCAAGATATTTTAAAAAGACAGTTAACATTAGAAAATATTTCTTCTTATGTATCTTATCAAGAAAATTCTTATACAGAAATCGAATTTTTAAACGAACTTTGCAAAAGAACAGGATGCGGAATATTACTTGATATTAATAATATTTTTGTTTCAGCATTTAACCACGGTTATGATCCATGGCATGAAATAAAAAAAGTTAACCCTCATTATGTTAACCAATATCATATTGCAGGACATTCTCAAATTGAAGATTATTTATTTGATACACATGATAAATTTGCTTGCAAAGAGGTTTGGGATCTTATGCATTGGGCTCTCATAAATATTGGTAAAAAACCAGTTATTATAGAAAGAGATGATGCTGATGTTAAATTTGAAGACCTTATTTTTGAGATCAATTATGGAAATAATTTCAGATGAATGATTTAAATTTAAAAAATAATCAAAATTTCTTTTTAGAATTGGTGTATTCAAATCCTAATATTTCTCTAGAACAGTTTTTAGTTCGTCAAGAAATTCATGCATTCAATGCCAAAACAGTTCATCGAATTCAAGCATATAGAAATTCTTTTTATGCAAGAATTTCAAATGTATTTTCAGAAACTATCTTTGATCTGGCGTCGTGTTTATTTGGTTCTGATTTTATTAAAGGATTTTTGATTGATTATTTTTATGAAAATCCGTCACCTTTAGAGATGACTGAATCTGTAAAAAAATTTCCTTCCTTTTTAGAAAAACAAGAAAATATCAGCTACTGCCCTTTTGTTCCAGATTTTATTAAACTTTGTTTAGAAATTAACAATGTATTAGGCGCAAAAAATCCAGACAGTGATATAGAATTTCATCACTCACAAATAAATGCAGAAAATATATACTTACAACCTGAAATTCAGTTTTTAAAATCCAAGTGGCCTATTTATCAAATGTATTGTTGTGCAAAAGAAATACAAGAGTTTTTAGACGAAAAAAAATTCAACTCTTTAGAAAATACCATTGAAGAATATCGACTTGATAAACTCAATTCAATTTCTGACCGTCCTGAAAATATATTCATCTATAAAAGTTCGCCATTTAACTTAGAATGCATATTAGTACCAAAAGAGTTTGCACCAATTGGCGAGCAACTTACTTTAGGAAAAAATTTATTAGATGCAATAGAGCACACAGATATTGAAGAAACCAATTTTAACTATGAAAAATTTTCAAAATGGATCTCTTTGCTTTCAGAAAAAAAAGCATTTATAAAAAAACAATTATAAACCTAAAAAATATTGAATAATCTGAAAATGATCTGCATAAAATTTATCTTCAATTAAGAATAAATCATCTAATAAAACCCATTCAACAGAAGACATTTTTTTATTAGAAGATACTTTAGGCAACACATCAAAATCTAATTTATAAAAAATTACAACAGCTTGTTGAGACTTTACAGGAAATCTTTCTGCATATTGAAAAGTGTGAGATTTTTTAATGTATTTTTTTAAATTAACGGATAAAATATCAAATTTTGTATTTTGTGCTAAGTTTTTTAAACTACAATTTTCAGCATTATCATGCTTATCAAGTTCGCATTCTGGTAATGAATAGAGATTTTTACTTAAAATGTCTTGATTTTTAACTAATAAAATATATCGAGAAGTTAGTAACAATGAATTGCACACAATATCAGGAGTGAAGGTTTTTTTAGGAAAGCGAATTGCAGACTCAACATATTTGTATTTTTTTTGTAGTTCTTTAAAATCTGAAGTTTTTCGATATTTTTTTAATGCATTTGCAACCTTAAAAAAGATATTTGAATAATCGACACGATCGACTGAAGTTAAAAAAAATGAATTTCTAAAATCTGTAGAATTAATGCCTTTATAGTTTCCTGTTTCTAAAAAAACCCAATTAGGAAAAGAACGCAAGTAATAAGAAGAAGCGTCTTTTTCATGACCCACCAACGCTATCGAAGAATCTCCGGCAATTTTTGACACTTCTCCAATTACATTCGAAACCCACAGGTCTTCTGAATAAAGTCTATCTCTTACAGTCACAAAACGAACTCTCTTTTTTTGTGCGGGAGTTAAACAAGAAAGAATCATGTCAATACGTTGCTCTGAACTCCAAGGTCCACGCACAGAAGGTGCCAAACGATGCCCACCGATCACAATAATAAGTTTGGCTGCATGCTCTAATGCAAAACAGACTGAATGCAAATGTCCTTTATGAAATGGTTGAAAACGACCAATAAACACTGCGGTTGAAAAAGTATAACTTTTTTTCTTACCCATTTAGTTCTTCCTTATTAGGAACAAACGTAGTCATTTAGAGTACAAATTCTTTGTTACTAACGCTTGACACTTATATATAACAGTAATACAGTTAAGCAATCATTCGTTTTGTCAACGAATGCTATATTTCTAATCACTAGAAGGAACTCTGTTATGAATTCTGCTTCAACAAAGAAATGGGCACTCATTGCAGCCTTGGTATGTTCTCCAATGCTTACTCTTTCTGCAAGCGCAACCCCTAGTTCTCCAGCATCTACCAGCAAGAAGGGTTCAATGAACTTTAAAAGCGACGAAGACAAAGTAAGTTACATAATTGGCCACGATATTTCTTCAAGTATTAAAAATAACGAATTCAAAGTAAACAAAACGATACTTTTGAAAGCGCTCGAAGAAGGATTAAATGGCAAAGAATCAGAAATCAGTCAACAAGACGCACAAGCTTTTATGCAAAAGTACATTTCTGATCAGCAAAAAGTTCGCGGTGACAAAAATTTAAAAGATGGCGAAGCTTATTTAAGCAAAAACAAGTCTGAAAAAGGTGTTGTTACTTTAGCAAGCGGTCTACAATATAAAGTCTTGACAGAAGGCAAAGGTGTTAAACCAAAAGCAACAGATACAGTCACTGTCAATTACGAAGGAACTTTAATTAACGGTAAAGTTTTTGATAGCTCCTACCAACGCGGACAACCAATCTCTTTTCCAGTAAATGGCGTGATTAAAGGTTGGACTGAAGCATTGCAATTAATGCCAGAAGGATCCACTTGGATGCTTTATATCCCAGCAGGCCTTGCATATGGCGCGCAATCACCTTCTCCAGCAATTGGCCCTAATTCTACTTTAGTGTTTAAAGTGAATTTGGTTTCTATTGCAAAACCTGCTCCAGCAAAAACTGCTGAAAAAGAAACTGAAAAAAAATAAGTTTTCTTTTTGATTAGCAAATTAAAAAAAGCGAAATGGGACAGCACAAAACTGTCCCATTTCGCTTTTTACTTGCAAAAGCAATTTTTTAAAATCACTGGCAGCTTTTCACACACAGTTCAAAAAATTCTTGTGAATTTAAGCTTGCTCCACCAACCAACGCACCATCGATATCTTTACAGTTTATAAATTCTTGAACATTGCTCAATTTGACACTACCACCATAAAGAATTCTAATTTTCTCAGCTGTACTGCTATTAAAAATTTTAGCCATCACATTTCGAATGATTGCATGAGCCTCTTGCGCCTCAATCGAGGTCGCGGCCTTTCCTGTTCCTATAGCCCAAACAGGCTCATAGGCAATTGAAAACAATGGTTGCAAATTGTGACTGCGACCAAGTAACTCAGATGCATCTGCAATTGACGCAGCCGCAAAAGCCTCTGTTAATTGCTTTTCAAGAATATTTTGCAGTTGCCCACTTTCTCTTTCTTGTAGCGTTTCACCAATACACAGCACCGCTTTTAAACCCGAGCGAAGCAAAGCTCCAACACGCAAACCTGCCGTATGATTGGTTTCTCCAAACATTTGTCTGCGCTCACTGTGGCCAATTAAACTCCCTGCAACACCAACGCTATTAAGCATTTCCGCGGACACTTCTCCAGTAAATGCACCATCTTTTGCCCAATGCGCGTTTTGTGCGAATAACGTCACAGAATTTTGCGTTTTTGATGCTAAATCTGCTAAAAAAAGATGCGGAGCTGCAATTCCCACTTCAAGCTTTAACTTCTGAGAAGACAATAAATTTGCTAACTGCAAAAAATCAGTGCTTGCTGATGATGGCGTTTTAAACATTTTCCAATTGCCAATAATTATTTTTTCTCTTACCAAAGACATGCAGACCTCTAAAATTTAAAATAAATATTTTTAAAATTTACAAACCAACCAAGCAGTTACTTAACTCTTAAGACACGAATTCCAGGTAACTCTTTACCTTCTAATAATTCCATACTGGCACCACCACCCGTCGAAACATGTGTGACTTTGTCTGCTAATTTGAATTTGGTAATTGCCGCAGCAGAATCTCCGCCACCAACAATTGTGGTACCAACACATTCGCTGAGCGCTTTTGCCACTTCTTTTGTGCCATTTGCAAATGCATCCATTTCAAACACACCCATTGGACCATTCCACACAACGACTTTGCTATTTTTTATCACTTCGGCAAAATTTTGTGCACTGCGTGAACCAATATCTAACCCCATTAATCCATCAGGAATATCAGCAGTATTAATGACAACTGGTTTGGAATTTTCTGAAAACTCTGTGGCACAAATATGATCTTCTGGCAAATAAATTTTTACATTTCTTTGTTCAGCCGCTTTAAAAATTTCTGCCACTAATGGCAATTTGTCCAATTCAACCCGAGAATTTCCAACATTTCTCCCTTTAAATTTTAAAAAAGTGTAAGCCATAGCTCCACCAATAATCATATTATTTGCAATCGTGGTAAATTTTCTTAAAATTTCAATCTTATCTGAAACTTTAGCGCCACCAAAAATTGCGGTCACAGGCGGTTTCGGAGCACGAAAAGCATCTTCAAGAAACTGAATTTCTTTTGTCACTAAAAATCCCGCGGCCCTGCGGTCTGCAGGAAAACATTCTGGAACAGCAAACATCGAAGCATCTGCCCTATGACTTGTGCCAAATGCATCATTGACATAAAAGTTTGCAAACTCTGCTAATTTATTCGCAAACGAAAGATTTCCTGCTTGTTCTTCTTTATAAAAACGCAAATTTTCAAGAAGAATCATTTGACTAGGTTTCATGTCATAAACAATTTTTTTAAAACCATCTTCCAAATAGTCTTGGCAAAAAATTACTTCAATATTTAATAGTTCTGCCATTCGCGCCCCAATAGGAGCGAGAGAAAATTCTTGTTCAAAGCCTGCACCTTTGGGGCGACCCAAATGTGAACATGCTATAATTTTAATATTTTTTTCTAGTAACCATTTTATCGTTGGTATGGCTGCCAAGATTCGCGTTTCGTCAGTAATTTTTCCGTTTTTTAATGGTACATTGAAATCAAGACGCAAAAAAACAACTGGCTGACTCTCTGTTGCAAACTTTAAATCTTCTAAAACACGAATGCGATTTTGCATATGTGAACATCCTCTTCAGTAAAACTCAAGCTCATAAAACCACAGAAAGTAAAGAACTGTTCATGCAATTTGTCAAACAGTTGTGAATTAAGCTGCACTATGCGAAAACACTCGAGTACACCATGAATGTTAAAGCGAAACTGCTGAAAACAGCATGCTTTGGGAGGCTTTTAAATTGAAACAAGAACTCTTTCAAAAAGATCCAAATGTTTATTCTTTAATTTTAAGCGGTGGCTCAGGAACACGGCTCTGGCCTTTATCGCGCAAAACATTTCCAAAACAATTTTTAGCACTTGGCAATAACCAAAAAAGTCTTCTGCAATTAACGGTCGATCGCATTAAAAATATTACAATTCAAGAAAATCGTTGGCTTATCACTACTCAAGTGCAAGAAAAACTGTGTCATAAACAAGTTCAAAATCAAGTATCTCGTTTTATTATTGAGCCAGAGCCTCGCAATACGGCACCTGCAATTGCCTTAGGCGCCTGGGAATTACTAAAAGAAAATCCCAATTCTATTATGGTGATTATTTCCTCCGACCACTCCATTCAAAATGTTCGATCTTTTGAACAAACAATATTAGATGCCATACAACTTGCAAAAAATAACTTTTTTGTGACTGTAGGAATTCAGCCAACACATCCGGCAACGGGTTTTGGCTACATTGAAAAGGGTCTTCCTCTCGATAGCTCGGGAAATATTATTTCTCCACAAAAGCTGAACGAAGTTAATGCCGCAGGCTATAGCGTGAGAAGCTTTCGAGAAAAACCCAATTTAGCCGCTGCTGAACAGTTTTTGCGCACACAAAAATATTTATGGAATGCAGGCATCTTTGTTTGGAAAACAAAAACATTTTGGAATGCGTTTTCTCATCTACAACCAGAAATTGCAAATGCAATTGAATCTATGACACCAACCAATGCAAAAGATGTTTATGCTTTAATAGACAAAATACCCATTGATGTTGCCTTTCTCGAACAAACAAGTCACGTTGCGTGTATTCCAGCGCATTTTGATTGGAACGACATTGGTTCTTGGTCTGCTGTGCGAGAATGTTTTGAACAAGATAACGCTGGCAACAAAGTAACGGGCGATGTTTACACCCATGAAACTAAAAATAGTTTAATTCATACAACAGGTCCTTTTGTTTCGGTTATTGGCATGGACAATGTCGCAGTGGTTGCAACCCATGACGCAATTTTAGTAATGCCGTTATCTCGAAGCGAAGACGTTAAAAAGGTTGTTCAACACCTAGAATTAAAAAATAAAAATCTACTTTAAATAATTGTGAATTTTGGAGATCCTATGGAAAAAATCCTACTTGAAGCCGCTCAAGGAAAAAAAACCAAAAACATACCCATCTGGCTCATGCGTCAAGCAGGTCGTTATCTTCCAGAGTACCAAGAGTATCGCAAAAAATACAACACCCTAAAAATGTTTCAAACACCAGAAATTGCATCTGAAATAACGTTACAACCTTTACGACGTTTTCCTCTAGATGGGGCTATTTTGTATGCAGATATTCTACTTATTCCCGATGCAATGGGGTTACAATTATCATTTGTCGAAAAAGAAGGACCACGGTTTGCCAAAACCATTCGCTCAAAAAATGATTTATTATCCATTCTTCCGCTTGCAGAAAATCTCGAAAAATTAATCACAAAGTTGAATTATGTTGCTGAAACGCTTGATATTGTAAAAAGCAAAATATCTTCTTCAACCACACTGATTGGCTTTGCTGGCGCTCCATTTACCGTTGCGAGCTACATGATTGAAGGAGGCGGTTCTGCAAAAAATGATTTTTTTCATAGTAAAAAATTAATGTTTGAAGACCCTGAGACCTTTCATCAATTGATGCAACTCATCACCAATGCAACGATTGCCTATTTAAAAATGCAAATTGATGCAGGTGCCGAAGTTGTGCAAATTTTTGAAAGCTGGTCTGGAGCATTATCGCCCGCTCAATACAGAGAATTCTGCTTGCCATATGCTCAAAAAATCATTTCTGAAATAAAACCAATGGTGCCTGTCATTCATTTTTTAGGCCAAGGGGCTGCGTTACTTCCTGAAGTGATTTTAACGCAACCAAGTGTCTACGGAGTCGATTGGCGACAAGATCTTGCTCAAGTTTCTTCTACCTTTAAAAATACCGGAATAGCGCTACAAGGCAATCTTGATCCATTGTTACTGTATGCACCCAAAAAACTTTTAGAACAAAATGCCAAGCACTGCTTAACAATAGGTGCTCAACATCCGCATGGTTATATTTTTAATCTTGGGCATGGCTGTACACCCCAAACTCCTATTGAAAACGTTGAATTTCTGGTTAATTTGGTTAAAAATTTTTAAATTAAAGTCACTATTGAAAGGAAGTCTAATGCAAAATGCTCAGCATATAAAAAAACGACACGAAGTGGCTACAGAAGAAACCTGGGATTTATCAGATTTATTTATAAATTTTGATGACTGGGAAAAAAATTTTTTACAACTTCCAACTGAAATTGAATTAGAAAAAGAAATTCAAAATAAATATAAAAATAAGCTATCTTCTTCTCCAGATGTACTAATAAATTGCTTAAAATTTCAAGAAACCTTATCACGAAAATTAGAAAATCTTTTTGTATATGCTTCACTCCGGGGCACCGAAGACACAGGTAACAACAAAGCAACCGAAGCCGTTGGTAAAATTGAAAATAAAATGGCTTTGTTAACTTCTAAGTTTGCGTTTCTAAACCCAGAAATTCTTAAAATTCAAAACCTAGAAAAGTGGATCTTAAAAGAACCGCTTTCTGATTATCATTTTCAATTGAGCGAACTCCTCAGAAACAAAAAACATATTTTGTCTGAACAAGAAGAAGCTATTCTTGCAAGAGTTTCTGTGCCATTAAATAATTTTAATGAAATTCACGGTAAGTGGAATGACGCAGACCTAAAGTTTATGCCAGCCTTAGACTCTTTAGGCAAAGAAAATATTGTGTCGAATTCTAGATATTCTTTAAATTTACAATCTCAAGATCGCACTCTGCGCCAAAATACGTTTCAGTCTTATTATCAAGAAATTGCAAAATGGCGCAATACAATGACTTCAAATTATTATGGCAATATGCTTTCGGGGTCGACAGTAGCACGTATTCGAAATTTTACGGGATATCTTGAAGCAGAGCTATTTCAAGACAATATCCCAGTTGCAATTTATGATAACCTCATTGCCGAAGTTAAAAAGAATTTAAGTTTACTGCATCGCAGTATGCAACTTAGAAAGAAAATTTTAGGTATAGATGCTGTTTTTCCATATGACAGAAATGTTTCTTTATATGAAAGTAAAGAACAAAATACCTTTAGTTGGGAACAAGGCCGCGACTTGGTACTGCAAGCCATTGCCCCACTTGGACAAGAATACGTTGACATTGCAACCAAAGGCTTAACGAAAGAACGGTGGATTGATCGTGCCGAAAACGAAGGCAAACGCTCTGGGGCATTTTCTTGGGGTACTTATGATTCACGTCCCTACATTTTACAAACATGGAATGGAACATTAGGCGATGTCTACACGTTAGCGCACGAACTTGGGCATTCTATGCATACATATTTTAGTAACAAAACCCAACCTTATCATTGTGCGCATTATACAATTTTTGTTGCAGAAGTTGCAAGCACCTTAAATGAGGCTTTATTAAGTAGTTACATTATTAAAAATAAAAAGGGCAGCGAACTTGCTAAATGCGTTCTCTCCGAAAACCTCGAAAACTTTGAAGGCACAGTGCTGCGACAAACACTTTTTGCGGCTTTTGAAAGAGAAGCAGCAAAAATCGTTGACCAAGATGAAACTTTTACGCCTGAAAAACTCGAAAACATTTATTTTACTTTAAATAAAGAATGGTATGGCAAAGAGTCGGCTTACCCCGATTTCATAAAACACGAATGGATGCGCATTCCGCATTTTTATTCTGCTTTTTATGTTTATAAGTATGCAACAAGCTACTGCGCTTCATTAGCTCTTGCCGAAGAATTTGAAAAAAACGCTCTAAAAGCCAGAGAATCTGTGTTTAAAATCTTAACCGCAGGGGGATCTCAATCGCCGCTTGCTATTTTAAAAGATGCTGGAATCGATTTTCTCACTCCCCACCCTGTTTCAAATGCATTTGCAAACTACAAAAAAAATATTGAACTTGCAGAAAGAGAACTCTGTTAATAATTGTGCTTGTCGTAATAGTAAAGCTAGTTTAAGGACAAGTATTCAGTTTCGTCTTTCGCTTGTGATATCTTGCAAGTTTAGGGCTCATTTTTAATAATAACTGGGAGATAAGTAATGATGACACAAAGCAAATACCAAGAAAAAATAACTCAAAGCGTAAACTTTCTAAAAGAATGGCACAACTCTGTTCCTGAAATTGGCATTGTGCTTGGGTCTGGGCTTTCTGATGCAATTCCTGGACTTTCAGAGATGAAAGGCATTCATTATTCTGAAATCCCTGGTTTTAAAAATTCGACAGTATTTGGACATACAGGCGATTTGCGGGTTGGGACTGTTTCTACAAAACTTTCAAATGGCTCTGTAAAATCACGGGAAATCGCATTTTTAAGAGGGAGAAATCATGCCTACGAAGGTCATGATGTCGGAGAAGTGGTGCACAATGTCAGAACACTCATTTCTTGGGGTGTTAAAGGTATCATATTGACAAATGCAGCAGGTTGTCTAAATACAGAGTGGGAATTGGGCAAAATGATGATTTTAACTGATCACATTAATGGCACAGGTTTGAGTCCTCTCAATGGCGAGTTTGGAAGAGGCTTTGGCGCACAATTTGTCGATCTGACAAGTTGTTATGACAAGTCTTGGCAAAAACATATTCAACAAATTGCGACAGAATTAAATCAAACAATTTATAGTGGAGTTTATTATGGTGTGCTAGGCGCTCATTATGAAACTCCTGCAGAAATTAAAATGTTTAAAAATTTTGGAGCCAGTGCAGTTGGTATGAGCACTGTTTTAGAAGCCATTGCAGCTCGACAACTTAAAGTCAAAGTTGCAGCAATCAGCAGTCTGACAAACTATGGTGCTGGACTCAAACACGAAGAACTGTCTCACGCAGAGGTGATGGATACCAACCAACGTTTTGCCTCGCAAACTGCTCAAGTTATTGTAAAAGCTTTAGCAACTTTAGAAATTTAGTTTTGATACGTGGAGTTTTTTTAACATGCAAATTGATATCAATGGTCAAGCCATGAATGTGAGTGTTCTTTTTAGCGAAACCGCAATTCGCGATCGCATTAAAGAGTTAGCACAACAAATTAATCAGGATTACGGCAAAGAAGAGACACTCATTATATTGATTGTATTGCATGGGGCACTGATATTTGGTGCAGATTTGGTGAGAAATCTAGAAATGCCAACAGAAATAGAAACTGTTCGCTTAAAAAGCTACGAAGGCATGCAGAGTTCAGGAAAAATTCAGCTTGTTGGTCAACTTCCTAAATCACTAGAAAATAATCATGTTTTAATTATTGAAGATATTATTGATACAGGACGCTCGATCCATTTTCTTTTAAATGAACTCAAAAATTTCAATCCTAAATCTGTTAAAGTTTGCTCTTTACTCAACAAACCAGAAGCTCAAGAGTTTTCAATAAAAGCAGACTACTCAGGGTTTGACATTCAAAAACATTTTGTCATTGGCTATGGACTCGATTTAGATGGAAAATACAGAAATCTCCCTTACATTGCCAATCTTTCCAAATCAAGCTAACCAAAATTGTTGTCAAACTGTTGACAACCAAAAAAGTTTTTCAGCCCTTGGAATAAAAAAAAATAAAAAATAGTTTTAATATAGTGAGAGTCTGCATTCAGGAGCATGCTTTAAGTTTTTGAGTGAGACCCTTGGCATTTTTTATTTTTTAGTCCGTTGGAAAAAACCCGGACATAGGGAGAACTGTTATGAAATTGATACCAAGTCTTTTATCGTCTGCTCTCGTTTTATCTCTAGTTGCTCCTGCCCTGGCAGAAACTGTAGCAACCTCTTCTGAAACTGTCGCATCTTCTGCTCCAGCAGCAACTCCAGCCGCGGCAACTGCTGATACTAAAAAAGAGAAAAAAGCTAAGAAAGAAAAAAAGAAAAAAGCTAAGAAAGAAGGCGAAGCAAAATAATTTTTTCAAAATAGTTGCATCAATTCAAAAAGCCTACACAATTAATGTAGGCTTTTTGATTATTTTAAAGGATATCTTATAAATTTGCCTAATTGTATACAAATGTTAACAATATAATATAATAATTTTATAGTTAGCAAAAAAGGAAGCAAACATGAATCAAGCTTTAATGATAAAAGTCGGTGCAAATATTAAAGATAACAAAGGACTTTCGCCAATATTTAACGATGACACCTATGAATATATTCCATCTCTTCTAGAACCTGATTTTAACACGAGTAAACATCACAACCACAGACATTATTCAAATATGTTATGTCAAAATAAAAATCTTCAAGACATGCATATGAGTTCTTTTGTAAACGAAGGAACAGGACATGTTGACCCTGAGTTTTACACATTTACCTATGGAGAAACTCGCAAACCTTATATCAACCTTTTAAAAAAACTGAGGGATGGAGACTTATTAGTATTTTTAATTACTTTACAAAAATACCTGCTAAAACAAGACAACTTTATCTTAACAGGCAATCCTCAATTGTTTGTTTTTGGTTTTTTTACAATTCAGGACTGGCAAAAAAATCTTTGCGAATTTGATGGGGATCTCAGTAATTTTAACTTAAATAACTTTGAAAAAACGTGTAATGAGCATATTATATATTCTTCAAAACATATTAAAACCCCAGATAATAAAAAATTATTTCTAATCCAAGGACAAAAAAATAACTCAGTTTTATTCAAACATCCATTAAAAATTTCTCAAGAAGAAAAAATTCTTAATAAATATGTAAAAAATTGGGGAATAGAACAAGTTAACAAATCTTTGCAAGCACATTGGTGTAAAAATTTTGAAACCGTTAAATCAGAACTTTTCAAACATGGACAAGAAAATCGATGGGTTGAATGGGCTATACCTTAAAATTTAAGCAACTAATAAGAAAACTCAATTGACTTGCACTCCTCTTTTAAAAAAAATAAAAGAAATTATCTGCTAGGAGGCGGCATTATGATCATAGGTTCTTACCTCGAAAAAAAGCTAAATTTTAGAATAAACGACAACAATAAAAATACAGGTTTTTTAAATTTTCCAGCAAATGGTTTAACTAAAAAAAATTATAGTCCTTCATACCAATTTGAACAAAAACATTTGTACCTAAAAATTGATTTTGATTTTGAGAAAAATTGTTTAGATGGAGAATGTTTTATTATTTTTCAACAAAAAGCGCATCAAGTATCAAATATAATTCTAAATTCATATGAACTTGAAATACAATCTGTTGCGTATTATAAATTTTCTTTGCAACCAACAAATTTTCCAGAGTTTAATGAAATTCAGAATCTTAAATTTCGTCACTGTGATTTTGAATTTGACAATCAAAATTTATTAGTTTCTTTACCACATCAAGAATTAAATAATGAATTTGTTATCCTAAAAATTAAATATAAAAAAAGCAATCCACGAGCAGGTGTTTATTTTGTGCATAAACATGAAAAAAGTCATGCTGATTATGATTGCATTTGGACTCAAGGCCAAGACTGCGATTCTCCTTATTGGTTTCCTTGCCAAGATGATACAAGACTTAAATTTACATCAGATTTAATCTTTAGTTTCCCTAAAAGTTGGAATGGAATATCTAATGGAATTAAAATTTTTGAAGATATAAAAAATTCTAAAAAAATACAGCATTGGAAAATGAACAAACCACATTCTCCATATTTGGTTGCATTTGTAGCTGGAAATATGTCTATTTCTTATGACACATGGAGAAATAAAGAAATTTCTCTGCTACTTCCAAAAACATACAAAGAGTTAACTCAAGAAATATTAGAACTTACAAAGAAAATGTTAGAGTTTTATTCTAATTATTGGAATTTTGAGTTTCCTTGGGAAAAATATGGACAAGCTTTTGTTGCCGATTTTTTGTATGGAGGAATGGAAAATACCTCTATTACTATTAATACCGACGAAGTTTTAGGTCCAAAAAATTTTTTACACGGTAATGAAAGAAGAGTCAGCCTAATTATGCATGAAATGGCGCACCAATGGTTTGGTGACTTGTTAACTTGCAAAACGTGGGCAGAAGGATGGCTCAATGAAGGATTTGCCACCCATAGCGAAATGCTTTGGGATGAATATCAAAACGGCAAGATAAGTGGCATCTTTTATGCTCGTGAAGATTATCTAAAAAACTATCTTTCTGAATCAAAATCATATTTACGTTCTATTGTTTGTAACGTATATGAATTTCCATCAGAAATATTTGATTCACACCTTTATGAAAAAGCAGCATTGGTATTAAATTATATTAGAGATTTATTAGGTGAAAAAGATTTTTGTAAATCTGTTAATTATTATTTAAATACACATGCTTTTAAAGCTGTAGAAACTAAAGATCTTCTAAATGCAATAACAGAAACAACTGGAGTCAATTTACAATGGTGTTTTGATAATTTTATTTACAGAGCAGGCCATCCAGAATTAGACGTCACAATAGATTATAATTTTGAGGAACCTAATTTTATCAATATTTCAATTAATCAAAAGCAAACCATAAATAATGAATTTCCCTTCTTTTATTTTGAAGCCTATCTTTATATAAAATATAACAATGATTCCTTTGAAGAAATTAAAATTGTAATTGATGAAAAGTTAAAAAAAATAATTATTCCTCTAAAAAATAAAATTTCATATTGTATTTTTGATCCTCGCTCTGCATTACCTGCTGATGTAAATCAAAAACTTCCAGAAAAATTTATCAAAGAAATTTTTAAGTCTCATGATCAAAATTTATCTTATTTTAAATATGTGGCAACAAACTCGATTTGCAAATATTATAATACCGAAGAAAATTACCAACTTATTTTATCTTGGCTAAAACAAGAAAAAATACATCGCGTACGCAGCGCCACGTATTCTTTGCTTGCAGAACTTGCTCCATTGCATGCAAAACATGTTTTTTTACATATTGAAGAGCAACATCCACTTGCAAAGCCAAGCTTCTTAAATAGTTTTGCAGAAATTCTCCATGAAGAACCTTTAAATACTTACGAATTATTTTATAATATTGCAAACAATGAAAATGAGCCTTTAAGCACTCGAGATGCTGCAGTCCGCAGTATTCTTACACTTTCAAAAAAATATAGCTTGCTTAGAACTGAGAGTGCAAAACAAAAAACTCTTGCTTGGTGTTTTAATTTTTTAAAAAAACCTTCTTATAATGGAATTCTCGAAAACGCAGCACTGGCATTAATTGGCGAATTTGCAGATCCACAACATATTTCTATTCTCATTACGCATTCAGAACGCATCCAACAGCACTGGCGTATTAATTCGGGAGCGTTGCTTGCCCTTGCAAAAATTTCTGCAAAATTTTCAACCTATCGCTCAGAAATAAGGCCAACCCTACTGAAATTTACAGAAACATTATTTCCAATTCGAGTTTCTGCAGCATTACCAGAAATCTGGAGTCAAACTAAAGATACCGCCTACGAAAACGCCTATCAAAAATTTATCAATCGAAAAAACTACGGAATTTTATCAATGCTGATCCCTCGTGCACGTCGGGCACGCAGCCGCTATCTAAAAAGCCTAGAAGACAATCAGATCAATGAAAAGTTAGTTGAAATTAAAGAATTAAAAGAAAAAATCAATTCTATTGAACAAGATCTTCAAGAGTTAAAAACTTTACTTGTAAAGAAAAAAAAGAAAAAGTAACAATTTGTTACAACGCTTTTTGTTTTAACAAAGTTTTAAAAGTTACATTTGACTTTTTACGACGGCTTTTGTTCTGCCATTCTTCAAGAATGTGCGATTGCATTGAATGACTATTTGATTTTGATGTTGCTGCTTGAAAACTAGAATCCCGCATCCGCATTGCATCTGCATACGCAATGGCTAACGCATCCGTGGCATCAAACGGCAAGTCCTTAAACTCAAACCCCAGGATAGCACTCATCAATTTCGCAATTGACAATTTATCTGCTCTGCCATTTCCAGAAATTATTTTTTTGGCTGACGTTGCACTAATTTCACTAATAATGAGCCCACTTTGATACGCTTCCGACAAGATAACCCCTCTTGCGTGCCCAAGAAACAACGCTGTTCTTGGGTTATCTGCTAAAAAAGAGAGCTCTAAACAAAGATGAGAAGGATGGTATGCCTCAACAACTCTTCTAAATTCGATCGCTAAATTTGCTAAACGCTGAGCAAGTTCTCCTTTTGCATTGAGTTGCCACGCTCCCGCTGCAATGGCTTTTAACTTTCCAACGGTAGAAACTTCAATTAGCCCATAGCCAGCCATTCGCGTTCCTGGATCAATGCCAAGAATTAACACAAATTTTTCTCCAAAATATGATTCTTAAAATTTAGTGCCATTTCTCAGCTGTTTTTGAGTTATTTTGCTGACTTTCCGAAGTTGCAAATGCGTTAGGCGTATCGGGTTGTTGCGCAATCATAAATATAAAAACAACCGCACTTAAGAATGCAACAAATAAAGATCCTATTAAAAAAATAGTGATCCTTGTTTTTAAAACGTCTGATTTATTTTGAGTCACCACTCAAACCTCTCTAAAAAGAAGTTGTAGACAAATATCTCTTCCTTTCTATGGCAACAACAATTCCAATGCAACTTAAAGCCGTTACCATATGAGTGCCTCCATAACTAAAAAAAGTCAGCGGAACACCCACAACAGGAAAAACACCGAGAACCATACTAATATTGATAACAAAATGAAATAGAAAAAACCCGCCAACACCAACTGCAGCCAAAGCAGAAAAAGAATCCCTCGCACGATCTGCTGTTTGAAAAATTTGAATGATGAGGACAACAAAAAGAAATATTAACAACAAACATCCAAGAAAGCCATGCTCTTCAGCCCATACAGAAAAAGCAAAATCCGTGTGTCGTTCTGGCAAAAAATTAAGCTGGGCTTGAGTCCCTTGCGAAAAACCTTGCCCCCACATCCCGCCACTTCCCACTGCAATCATACTCTGAATTGAGTGATACCCCGAACCACGGGGATCGAGCATTGGGTTGATAAAGGTTAAGACACGCTGCTTTTGATAATCATACAGAATAAAGTTCCAAGCAATCACTGCAAGTGTCAGAGTAATCGCGAATACATACAATAAACTTTTTCCACGAATTTTAATTGTTGAAATTTGTAAACTTGCAATTAAAAGTACTAAACTTGCTGTTCCTAAATCTGGTTGTAATAATATTAATACAAAAGGAATTCCAACATAAAAAATTTGTCGCCATAAACTTGTTAAAGTAAAATCAGAAAATCCTTTCATGATATTAAAACTTCGAGCAACAATTAAGATAATCATGAGTTTTGCAAATTCACTAGGCTGAATACGAATAGTTCCTAATACCAACCAACGTTCCGCTCCTTTTGCACTGCGACCAAAAATATCCACTGCAAGCAACATAAGACAAACAATCACATAACCTAAAATAGTGAGCCTCTCGATATTTTTTAGATCGAGCATGATTCCCCAAAAGATTGCGGCTAAGGTTCCAAGAAGTACAAAAATCATTTGATCATAAAATCGAGCCGGAGTGTATGCGGCATTCGTCGCGCTATAAAGATTGTAAAGACCAATAAAGATTATTGAATAGGCTGTTAATACAATTCCCCAAGGAGTTCCTTTAAATTTGTCTTTAAGAAAAGAGAGAAAGACCATATTTTTATTACCTCATATTTTCAGGCACATTAAAATTGCTTTGATCATTTCTTTCTTTCTTAATTGTAACATCATCGTCATTAATATTAATTTGCTCTCTTTGATTTTCGTTTGATCGAGAAGAAACGCTAATATTTTTTGAAGCTTTTGTAAATTTTTCGGGATGTTTCTTACGCCAATAAGCTTCAATAATTTGCTGTGCAATAGGAGCCGCATTGGCTCCTCCACCACCGCCATCGTATTCACTAAAAACAACGACAACAATTTCTGGAGTATCACTCGGACTGTACGCAGCAAACCATGCGTGGTCGAGTGCTTTAAAGGCGACATCATCCTGGCTTACGCCTTTTGTAAATTTTAGAGCAGAAGTTTGAGCAGTTCCTGTTTTTCCTGATACTGTAAACCCTTCTACCTTTGCTCTTTTTGCTGTTCCGTTAGTTCCTTCAACAACATCTTGCAATCCCTTTTTCACAATAGCTAGATTTGCAGGATTTAACTTAATTTTTCGTATGACATTTTGTTTTTCTTCAAAAATTGTTTTGCCTTTGCTATCAACAATTTTTTTTAAAAATCGAGGTTTAAATAATGTGCCACCGTTTCCAACTGCAGCAAATGCATTTAAAATCTGAATAGGAGTACAAAGATTAAATCCTTGGCCAATTGAAGCGTTGATTGTATCACCACTTAACCAAGGCAAACCTTTTGATCTCAGTTTCCATTCTGTAGATGGAGAAATTCCAGGAAGTTCCATGTTTAAGTCAAGCCCTGTTCTTTCGCCAAGCCCAAAAAGCCTACCCCATTTTGAAATTCTATCAATTCCTATTAGGTTGCCAATATTATAAAAATAAACATCACAGCTCAATTCTAATGCTGATGATAAATTAACAGGACCATGCCCCGTGTGTTTCCAGCATTTCCAACGACCATTTCCCAAAACAAAATAACCAGGGCAATTGAATTTTCGATCTGGAGTGACAACACCTTCTTCTAGAGCAGCTATTGCAACAATTATTTTGTATGTAGACCCAGGAGGATAAGCTCCTCCTGTTACTTTATCTAACAATGGCTTAAATGGATTAGAGCGTAATGTTTGCCAATCTTCCATCGTTAAACCATCTTGATAAATTGATAATTTATAATTTGGGTTAGACAAATAAACTAAAATATCACCATTATTTGGATCCATTGCACAAACTGCACCATTTTTATTTCTAAACGCTTCTGATGCCACATTTTGTAAGTCAGAATCAATTGTTAAATGAACATCATTACCTCTTTGCGTAGGTCTACTTAAATTCATAGAGATTTCTAAAGAAGAATCTGCCTGCAAACGCCCCAAAGCATCAACCAATAATGCTTCGCGCCCTTCCCCTCCTCTAAGATAACGTTCATATTTTCTTTCTATTCCTGTTTTGCCAATTATTGAACCAACACGATATTGATAATTTGAAACTTGGGAGTTTAAAATATCAAGTTCTTTGGAAGTTACTTCACCAAGATATCCAAATAAATGTGCCGATTCATTTCCTAAATAGTCTCTACGTGGCGCAGAATCAACATCAACCCCAGGCAAAAAGAATTTATTTGACTCCAATGTTGCCACTTCATGCAACGATAAATTTCTTTTAATTCTAACTGGCACAAACTTAGGATTTGATTGTGACTCGCTCAGCTTTCGTTCAATTTGATCAAGGGGGATATGAAAAAGATCAGAGACAATTGCTAAGGTTTTAGGTCTATTTTGCAAATACTGAGGAATGACTATTAAATCAAAAAATAAACGATTAGAAAGCAATATTTTACTATATCGATCGTAAATCAAACCACGTGGAGCAGGTCTTGTAATTTCTCGAACTCGATTTCTTGCTGATGCAACAGAAAAATCTGAACCTTTTATAATTTGTAAATACCAAAGTCTAGCTGTAATTGCAGCAGAAACTCCTAAAAAACAAGTAATAATAATATTTCTTCTGTTTGGATCTGAGACGGATTCTTGTTTAGACCTATTATCAAGCATCGCTCAACTCCATACTTCTAAAAGCTCATTGCTTTCTTTTTTTCGTTAGAATAAGTAAACTCAAAGAAAGAGTCTACATATGAAAACAATTTTAATAGTGGCAGTGTTATGATTGCTGTTATAATAAATCCTTTCCATGAAATACTCACTAACGACATTAAAGATAAAAAATCTCTTGGTGTTATTGACAAATATAGCAAGAAATATTTGAAAAAAAATATAATTAAAAATATAAAAAACCGACCAAATAAACTATGAAACAAAAATATTTTTGATAATAAGTTAGAAAAAACAAAAACCAGTAAAAAATACATTACATAAAATCCGGACGGAACAGCTGAATGTACTTGCAACAATAATCCTGTGTAAATAATTTTAAAAAGAGCAAAAGGCATAAAATGCTCAATACTCAAGTATATAACAGCAATTGTTATTAAATCGATATGAAACCATCTTGATTTTACATTTGCAAATAAACAAGACTGTAAATAAACAAAAAAAGTCATTACAAAAAGTGAAATTAAAAAATGCGAGCTTTTACTTCTTAAAAATCCTGTGTTACCCACCTGTTTTCTCCACATTTGCCTCAAGAAGTTTTTTCATCCAATCAACGCCACCCACTTTTCGAATGACATCAACTTCACGATTTGGATTTAATAAAATCAATGCCTCTGAAATATCACTAAAATTTACTGCAGGTTTTACCTCAATTGTTTCTGTTACACCATCTGCACTTAATCGAATATCAGTTACCTTACCAACCAAAATTCCGCTTGGAAACGCGCCGGTTAAGCCACTAGTTACAATTTCGTCACCAACAAGAATGCTACTGCCTCTTTCAAGATATTTAAATCTCATTGATTCGGCCATACTCCCTTGCAAGACGCCGCGTCTTCTATTTCTAGCGACAATGACGTCTAAGTTACTATTTGGATCAATGAGCAATAATACATCAGAATAGTCAGAAGATACACGCATAATCACCCCAATAACACCATCCTCAGCAACAACGCCCATACCTGGCTGCAAACCATTTTTTGAACCCTGATTTATTCTAACATTTTTATAAACAAATGAAGGATCAGAACTGGTCACTTCGCAGGTTAAAAATTTAACAGACGTTTTTTCTGTTAAATTTAGCAATTGTCTTAATCGATTATTTTCTGTAATAATATCATCAAATGTTTTAATTTTAACTATTAATTCTGCATTTTCTTTACGTAAAATATCAACTTCTTTTTGTGCATCTTTTAAATCAATATAAGAATGGTATGTTGAATATAAAAAATGAGTTGTAGTTAAAAAAACAGCTTCTACTGGTTTACTTAAATTGTAAGCAATTTTTTCGAGAATGCTTAATTCTTTTTTTGTGGGATGCGCAGATGAAAAAAAGTACATCGAAAAAACTAACGCAAAGATTGCAACAAGCCAAAACCCATATCTTCTGAATTGTAGCATTTTAAACCCATTAAAAATTGTCTAAATGAAAAGCGAGTTGAACCCATTAGGTTTTCAACTAAAAGTGTACGCGCTCTTTTATCGAAAATAAAGATCATCCGGTTTCTGATTTGAAATTATCTTCAAAAAATGCGAGATAATGTTGACGGTTTTATTTAGAGGAGTTTACTGTGCGACTCGTTAGCAAAATTTTTTCATCTGTAAGTCCGAAATCACTCATACTCGGTTTCCTAATTGTTATGGCATGCATCGCCTTTATCTTTACAGGTTTTGGCAGTTTAAACCCTGGCAGTTTATTTGGTCTCGATCCCAACACGGCTGTTCAAGTCGGTTCTGAAAAAATTGACATGCAGCAATTTTCTGAGGCAATTTCTTCTGCAAAAGGCTCAAAAGACATATCTCAAGAAGAATTAAGGTTAATAGCTCAAAAAGTCATGCAAGAGATGATAAAAAACAAAATCATGGTTGAACAATCTCTCAAAATTGGCTGGAAAACAGACAACCCTGAAATTGCCTCTTACATTAAAGCAATTCCATTATTTCATGACCCTGTTACAAATCAGTTTGATATCAAAATATTTAAAGATTTTCTTAGTAAACGTAATTTATCAGAATTAAATTTTTACAATATGCTAAAAGAACGCCTGGATATGCAAAAATTTATCAACCTTACGTATCTTCCTGTCGTGTTGCCACAAGAACTGCTGAAAACACAATATTTTATGCAAAACACGCAATTTAACTATCAATATGCTTTAGTATCCATTCCTGAAGACGTGTTAAAAACTAAAATTGCAACGCAAGCACAAAATTATGCCGAAGATAAAAACAATGAATTAAACTTAAAAAATCTCTACGAAAATACAAAAAATCAATTTAACAAAAAGCCGCAAACCAAAGTTATGTCAATTTTAATTTCTTACAAAACTGCGCAAAGAGCACAAGGTGAAGCATTAAATCGTACCCAAGAAGAAGCCAAAAGCGTAATAAATACGATGCTTAACCAAATTAAAAGTGGAACCGATTTTGCAAATTTAGCAGGTAAGACCAATGATGACCCTGCCGCAAAAAATAATAAAGGAAACATAGGTTTTGTTGATGAAACCAATATTGATCCCGCTTCGCTTTACGCTGTGTCTACACTTTCTGCTGAAAAGCCGCTTTCAGAAATTGCTGAAACCCCTTTTGGATTTCGAATTTTTAAATTTGTTGAAGGGATACCAGGTGTGACTAAAAAATTTGAAGACGTAAAAATTCAGTTGGCAGAAAAAATTCTTGGCGAACAAATTAAACAAAAACTGGATGCCGAGCTACAACAAGATATTAGCAGTGCCATTGTTGCAAAAAATATCTCTAAATTAAGCAGCATACTGTCTGAAAATAAAATTTCTTGGCAATATGCCACAAAACTTTATAAAATTTCAGACCCTTACATTAATGAACTTGGCATCGCAAACAAACTTGCTCCTTTAATTTTTTCGCTCAAGAAACCAGGCGATATTATTCCTCAAGTGGTTGATTTTGGCACTAAAAAGGCAATAATCAAGCTCGTTTCAAAAACTCCACCAACAACAAATACAATGCAATTTGAGACTGTAAAAAAGGACACAACAAATACTTTAAATGAAGAATTTGTGTCGGCACTGGAACAAAAGTTAGCAAAAAGTTACGAAAATAATGGTAAAATTAAAATTAATCCAGTTATTCTAAAGTAACCTTGATTCTAACTTTAAAGTGAAAGGTCATAACATTGCAAAATGATGTTGACGTTTATATTATTCAAAAGCAAACCACTTTGGAACGCTATACAAAACACAATTTAAAGTTTAATTTTTATGATTACCTCATTAAAGACAAACAAACTCCTGCGCCACTCCAATTTGCACACAATGCTCATGTAAAAAGCCGCGATATTTTGTTAAAATCCCTTGAATCACTGGGATTGTCTTACAAACTGTTCCATTTGGAAGATCTGTTAAAAAATACTATTTCATATTATGACGAAGAAATTGTAAATTCTGGATTAAAGCCCAAACGCAACCTTGTCATTTCACTTGGGGGAGATGGCACCCTGTTGCATGCAAGCCATCATGTTGGTGGCGACGTTTGCTTGCTTGGGATCAATTCATGCCCAGAACATTCTATTGGTCATCTTTGCCCTGTAATACCAGATCATATTGAAAGTGCGTTAAAGTGTTTTATCAACCAAGAATTTCATAGTAAGTCATTACGCCGTTTAAAACTGAACTTATCACGGAAGGCATCTCTTCCTTTAGCATTAAATGATGTTTTATTATGCAATAAACATCCTGCTGCGACCAGTCGCTATCAATTATCAGTTTATAATCATGCTCAAAATAAAGAACAGCTTCAGGAAAAACAACTCTCAAGCGGCCTTTGGATTGCAACCGCGGCAGGTAGCACAGCGGCCATCGCATCTTATGGTTTTGAGCAGATTGCACTTGATTCTCCAACAATTCACATTGCCGTTCGAGAACCCTACACACCACGACATGAAAAATTTAGCCTTGAAAAGGGGAGATTAAATGGCGATGAAAATTCAATCACATTTTTCTCAAGAATGCGCCAAGGCCTTGTTTGTGTTGATGGTCCTGACTCCTGTGCACACCTAGGATTTGGTGACACAGTTCAGCTCAGCTTGCCAGAAAAATGCTCACTCAAACTCATTCTCGACTTTTTTGGCAAAGTTCCGACCTTTCCATTTGATAAGCATAAATGAAATGATTAGTGTAAAAGGATTGGAAGGGAGGGCTTTTTAAACAATGAAGCACCATAATTACGGAAAAGAATATTACATTACAACAAAACATAAAGAACTCGTTGCTTGGGCACGAAAAAACTCACTATGGCCTTATCCATTTGGAACCGCATGTTGCGGAATTGAGCTCATGTCTGTTATGGGTCCTAAATACGATTTGGCACGCTTTGGTGCCGAAGTTGTGCGTTTTTCTCCCAAACAAGCCAATCTTTTGATTGTAGCTGGAACTATCACAGAAAAAATGGGACCAGTGATTAAAAGAATTTATGAGCAGATGCCTGAACCAAAATGGGTCATTTCAATGGGAGCTTGCGCATCGTCTGGAGGATTTTATAGAGCCTATCATGTGATGCAAGGAATTGATAAAATCATTCCCGTTGATGTTTATATTCCTGGTTGTCCTCCAACTCCCGAAGCGGTACTCGATGGCTTTATGCAACTTCAAGAAAAAATAAAAAATGAAGCCACCGAAACTGCAACAGAGCCGGAAAATTGATGAAGGACGAAAAACTTCGTATTTTAATTATTGAAGACGATCGTGATTTAAATAATCTACTCAAATATACGTTAGAATCCTCAAATGACTTTGAGGTTAAGTCCCATTTTGACGGGCAAGGCGCCTATGAAATGATTGTTCAATTTCAACCAGCCCTTGTTCTATTAGATGTTATGCTCCCTAACATTTATGGTACAGAGATTCTAAAAAATGTGCGAGAAAATCCTACCACCTCTAGCGTTTTTGTAATACTCCTCACCGCACGTTCGCAAGAACAGGATAAAGTTGAAGGTTTTGAAGCTGGAGCTGATGATTATATTACCAAACCATTTTCGCCCAAAGAATTATTATTGCGCGTTAACGCTCTTTTGCGACGCTCACATTCAAATAAAAACTTTGTCAATATCAATAAAGATAACCAGGATAAAATTGAAGAGAATGTTAACCATAAAATTATTTCTGTTGGTTCAATAAAAATTTACCCTGACGAATTTAGAGTGACTGTTCTTAACGAAACAGTTTCGCTCACCGCAACCGAGTACCAATTGCTGATATTTTTAGCTGAAAGAGTAGGAAAACTTCAAAGCCGAGACGCTTTATTGCAAAAAGTCTGGGGCTACGAAGGGCAAGTGAATACAAGAACTGTTGATACTCATATAAAACGTTTAAGGCAAAAACTTGGAACCGCAGGCAGCATGATCGAAACAATTCATGGCTTTGGATATCAATTAATCGAAAGCTAGAACATTATTATTTAATAATTTTTCTTAAATATAGCTATATAGATTATTTATAAACAATTTTTTAAAGATTACCATTTTTTAAAGAATTATAATAAGGACAAAGCAAAGAACTTGTATAAGCCATACCAGAATATAAATTTTCTTTAATTAAGGTTTTAAATCCACTATTTTCAATGGCATATTTAATATCCTGGCTTTTACAATATACAGGAGCAATTTTTTTATACATATCATAGGTTGTGCGAAAAGAAGCGCTAGCAATTACACTATATACTGCCGCGATAGATATGTAGAATATAATTATTTTTTTATATTTATCTAAAAAATCAAATTTTAATTCAGAAAGCCTTCTAAACAAAATGTAAAACGAAACAAAAAACACACAGAGCAACGAATGGTTTGGAAGTTTTTTAGTAACAGAAAATAATGATAAAAAAACTATTATTATTGGTACAATTAAGCAAATAATATCAAATTTATCCATAATAGTTAATTTATTATTTTTAGCAAGATTTCTTACATTAAAAAGAATTGACCATCTCTTTTTTGAAAAATAAAATGATACGTTAATAAAAATAATAATAAAAGACAATAGCTCAATAATAAACAATAAAGGTATTAGGTATAAATTATCAGATAAAAATCCTTTTTCAAACCTATTATAAAGATCTCCAGTTGAAAATGACATCAGCTTATAAAATGTGTGAGGAGCATTTAATAAATTATAAAAATCTAGTTTTAAATTCTTAGATGCAGAATCTAAAAAACCCCACGTTGGCTCATCTAATTTGACAAGATTTAGTTTTATTAAAAAATAAGGATATAAAGTTAATATTGCAGGTATCTGAGAAAAAACAAGAACATTTATTCTTGGAAATGGAAATAATTTTATTAAAAAAAGTACTCCTAATAATACAATTATAATTAAAAATTGTAAGTTAGTTTGCAACGCAAGTGGAGGTATCAATAAACATAAAAATACACCAAAATTTACATGTTTTTTGTAAAAAACCAAGGTTAATCCTAAAATAACAAACAAAGAAAAAAATGTTGCCAGAGATGCATTCCAAGCATTTGAAAAATAAATATTCCAAGGAGAAAAAATAATAAACGCAAAAACATAAATATTTTTAAATTGCTTAAATAAAAAAGTAATCCATAAATATAAAAATACACAAAATATTAAATTTAAAAATTGAATATAAACTATCATCGAAAAAGGAGAGGTTGAAAAAAACATGGGAATGCTAGCAAATAACGATTGAAAATATCCTGGAATTAAAGAATTTGAATAAACTACAGGCATCCCATGATTAATAGGGCTCATATCCTTAAATGCATAAAATCCTAATTGCCACAATCGCGCCTCATCTTCGGTATAATGAGAATAATAGCCACAAAAAATTCTTAAAACTAAACATATTAAAAACAAACAAATATACCAATTATATTTTTTAATAATATTCAAAAACATTTATTTTACACCTTAATATAAAAATAAAATCTAAATATAGGTAGATAATATAATTTTAAAATAAAATCAATCAAATTTTTTCATTTAAAGAATGCTAGCAAATAATGAAAAAGGCAAGATTTTTAGAAAGCTTCTTGCAAAAGATAGTAAAATTACAGATCATACATATGGCAGACTAAACACATGGTAAAAGTTTGATCACACTTCCTAATCATCTTTCAACAATTTTAATTTTTGTGCTTGTTCCATATCTTCTTTTGATGATTGTGGTGGGTAAATTTGAGATTCAGCACATTTTTCATGACCTTCTTCTACGCCATTAGACATATAGCAATATACTTTTTTTGAATTAACTCTTTGTATATCATAATTTCCATTATTTAAAACACGAACAAATGCAATCGCAAATCGATGAGGATCGCTGACTAAAAACATTTTTTCATGATTATTTTTTAAATACACAAGCTCATCTTTAATATATGGAGACAATTCTGTTACATTAGACACCGCTATAACTTTATTTTTAGTATTAATAAATCCACCATTTTCAAGCTTATAAGCATACATAAGTTTATAAACACGGAATAAATTAATTCTTGATTCGGATTGCTGACCCTTTGCTTTAAAAATACTCACTTTAGGAATCACAATAATTGATAACACGGCTAGAATTGAAATTATAATCAAAACCCCTGTTGTTGTATAACCTTTATTACATTTTAATTTTATTGAATTAATTTTTTTACTCATGAATCTTATCGCGACCCCACTCTTTAAACCACTTATCGCTAGACTTTTTCTAAAATTGAATAAATATTTTAAAAAATATCAATACATTTAAGTATTGATATTTATTGATTTTTTTTAAAATATTTAAATTAATACAGAAACACTATAAAAATAGAGCTAAAAATTTAAAAATCACTTATCTTCAATGCAAAACTTGCCGAGTGACTAATAGAACAATAAGATCGTAACAGAGCCCTGATTAAGAAAGAAGTTTTATGGGAAGTTTTGATCCAACTGGCGACGAATATAAAAAAATTAAGGAAGTATATTTAAAGTATATTGAAAGTTACAAAGCTCTCAACAAAAATTCAACAAAAGGTGCGACTACTTTTGCAGATTTTTATATTTATAGAACTTACATTAGTAAATACTCAGATCCTCGTAAATTTTTTATACATACAAACCGTTAATTGATGGACTAAAAAAACAATGAAAAATCAAAACTCAATTTTTGAACAACTTGAGCATGAAAATAATGAGACTAGTGTTTTAAATTATATAAATAAATACCAAAATATTTATCTCCCCTTTTACTCTTCTCAAGGTCAAGAATACAAATTTCAAGGCGCTAATAATATTTCAATTTCTGCAAGAATTTTTATTCATAGCACACCAAAAGGAAAATTTTTATTAACCACAGGATACAATGAGTCTCATTTAAAATATGCGGAATTTATTATGAATTTATTTGAAATGGGCTTTTCAGTTTATTGCTTCGATCACCGAGGACAAGGTTTTTCTGAACGATTTTCTGAACAATCTAAAAGAGGGTTCGTTGACAAATTTGAACATTATATCAAAGATTTAAGCCATTTTTTTGATTATGTATCTCGTCACGACAACCCCGTATTGCCTGTACATATTATTGCGCATTCTATGGGAGGTGCTATCAGCCTTTTAGCTTTATTAAACCAAAAAATAACACCCAAAAGCCTTGTTCTAAGCGCCCCAATGCTTGAAATTGTTCTTGGACCAACTCGTTTACTTGAACTGCCAGTACTTTATTTATCACATCTCATGTGCCTTTTAGGTAGGAGCAAAAATTATGTTTTTGGACAAACTGATTGTATTCCATTTCGACCATTTGAAGGCAATGATGTGACCAATTCTAAAGGTCGGTATACTGCGTGGCGGAATCATATTCATGATCTCGAAGAAATGCAGCTAGGTGGGCCTACGTTTGGCTGGATGCAGCAAGCAATACTATTTTCTAAGAAAATAAGAAAAACAAAAAACGAAATAAAAACCCCAATTCTTATTTTGCAAGCAGAAAAGGACACCGTTGTTGCCAATGATGCTCAAACAGCATTTTGCAAAAAGCTATCAAACTGTAATTTAATTTTAGTTAATCACGCTAAACATGAGGTTTTGATGGAAGCAGATTGCATTAGAAATCAGGTACTTGAAGATATTAAAAATTTTGTGATGGGAGTGAAATAAAAAAACCTCCTATCATCTAGGAGGTTTAAATAAGATTAAGGCTGCACAGAGCTACTCTTCCACACCTAAAGGTGCAGTACCATTGCCGCTGGTAGGCTTGACTTCGGAGTTCGGAATGGGATCCGGTATTTCCCCACCGCAATCAGCACAGCCAAATCGAGGCTATAAACTAAACCAATAGGTATGTGTTTTTAATTGATAAGTCAAGAAAAAGTAGTAAAAAAATTATTCCTAAAAAATTAATCTATTATATCAATTTATTACACAAACGAACTATCCGTCTTGCTGCGTCTTCGATATTTTCTTGCCCTTGAGTCAAAGACGCTCTAAAATATCCAGGACATCCAAATGCACTCCCCGGAACACATAAAACTCCAGCATGCACAAGTTCTTCACAAAACTGTCTATCATCTTTTTGTGGAGATTTAGGAAAAACAAAAAAACCTGCATCGGGGGTTTGAGTTTTCACCCCACATTCTTCTAAAATTTTAATAAAAGACAACACTCGTTTTTGATACACTGCGACATCGACTTTAAAGTCGTAGGCATAAGGAATAAGACGCTGCATCAATCGAGGAGCGCTGACAAAACCAAGTACTCGTGAAGAGTTTCTCAACGCTTGAGAAAGATCAAATGCAAATTTATCATTTTTCCATGCAATAAACCCAATTCTTTCACCAGCCAATCCCAAATCCTTTGAAAAAGAACGAACAATCCAAGTAAATGGGTAATTTTTGAGCAAAGAATAAGAACTTTTCGAATCATAAACAATACGATAATAAGGTTCATCAGAAATTATTTGAATAACTTGGTTATATTTCTTAAGGCGCAATTTAAGAATGTCAATAATTTTTTGCAATACCTCTTCTTGATAAGCAATTCCAGCAGGGTTATTGGGACTATTTAAAACAATTAATTTTGTTTTATGAGAAATTTTTTTTTCAAAATCTTTTAGTATAGGATTATGAAAAGAATTACTTTTTACAATAATGGGTTTTGCTCCAAAGTTGTGAGTATAGGGAATATACTCGGGAAAGTAAGGAGCAAAAATTATGACCTCATCATTAGGGTCCAAAAAAGTTCTAAATAAAATTTGCAAAGCACCCGCAGCTCCAACACTTAAATAAACAGAATCAGGCGAAACATCTATTCCTTCAGATTGCGATAATCGATTCGCTAAAAATTGTCTGACCTCCATGAGCCCTGCTGCATCCATATATCTGTGATTGCCTTTTTCTTTACTACTTACTAACTCTGTTAAAATTTTTTTTAACTCTTGGGGGGGTTCTAAATCAGGATTTCCTAAAGAAAGATCAATTAAATTAAGATCTGGATTTGTTTCTTTTAATTTTTGACCTAACATAAATATTCTACGTATGTCTCCACCCATTTGAGATAGTTTATCAAATTTCTTAGAAAAGCACTTAGCTATTTTTTGTTTTTTAAATTCATTCATCATTTAAAAAATCCTTAAATTAAATTTAAATTGATAAATTATAAAATAAAAAAGATATTAACTTACATAATTAAGTTAATATCTGAAATATTATTTAAATACAAACAAATTAACCTAACAAACGTAACGCAGCTCCTGGAGATTGATTTGCTTGCGACAACACAGCAACACCTGCTTGTTTAAGAATATTACTTTGAGCATACCGTGTCGTTTCTTCAGCAAAATCTGTATCACGTATACGACTATTTGCAGCAGAAAAGTTTTCACTCATAATTGCTAAGTTAGCAACTGTTGAACCTAAACGACTTTGAATCGCTCCTAAATCTGCGCGAAAACCTGCTATGGTATTGATTGCATCATCAAGTTTCGCAATCGATCGTTGAGCTTTATTTTTTGAAACTGTTGAATCTTTTACACCTTCAACGTAAACACCTGTGGAATCCTTACTATCGTCGTTACCACGACCTAATTTTAAACCCACAGTGCTTGTATCAATTTGATCAAACTTTACTCGAATAATATTGACTGGATTTCTACCAAATGGATCTTTTATACCAATTGCGTCAACTCCTTCATACCAGTTTTTACCAACTTGAATTTCAAAAGGAGGTGTATTGATCCGATTTAACATTTTTTCATCAGGTATCTTTTTGGCAGCATTTTGGCCAATTAGTAACAAGCTCCCATTATACTCTGTAGAATTTGTAATACGATCAATTTCATCTTTTAAAGCTGTATATTCTTTATTAATAAAATTACGCTCATTGTTACCTATTGTATCAGATGCGCCTTGCACAGAAAGTTCTCTTAAACGACTTAAAATGTTACTTATTTCGTTCATCCCACCTTCGGCAACCTGTACCATTGAAATACCATCATTAGCATTTCTTTTTGCCATATTTAAACCTCTGATGTCTGCTTTTAGTTTCTCACTAATTGCAAGACCAGCTGCATCATCTGATGACTTGTTGATTCTGTAACCAGAACTGAGTTTTTCCATAGATAGATCATTTGCAGAAGTTGAAATAGCGAGTGATCTTTGTGAGTTTAGAGATTGTATATTGGTTTGAATTCGTAAACCCATAATCTGTTTCCTCCATGAAACAATAATTTCCCCGAAGGGATTAGCAGTCATCCTGACCGCCATATTCCTCGTTTAAAAATCAGCGTAAAAGATTTAGGTTCTTAGTACGGCGACAATTAAATTTGTTTTTCAAATTTATTATGTCATCATAAACAAGGATTAAATTTTAAATCGGAGAAACTAAGCATGACTTAACTGGGCAACGATTGCATATAGCAATAAAATAGACGATTCACATTTAATTTAAACCAAAAAATTTACTCAATGAGGATTAAATGAAACCAGCAATTGATGAGATTTCCCAAAATAGTAACATACTAAATCATTGTGGAAGAATTGGAGTTGTCGCAAATCAAACCTCTGTCAATTCTCAATTTGTTCCTTCAACAGATATTATTTATGAAGCGGCAAAATTTGCACAAGGAAGTTCTGTAAGTTGTGTTTTTGGTCCTCAACATGGTTATTATCAAACAGAACAAGATAACATGAAAGAAACGCCAGATGATATTTATAAATTTAAAGACGGAAATTCTGTTCCACTGTTTAGTTTGTATTCAAATACTCGTGCACCAACAAAGCAACAAATAGATCTTGTAGATACTTTTATTATTGATTTACAAGATATTGGATGTCGTGTTTATACTTACATGCTTACCTTAGCGGCATGTTTGCGATCTGCTGCGCAATACAATAAAAAAGTTGTCGTTCTTGACCGTATAAACCCTCTAGGATTATGCAATAAAGATACAAAAGGAAACTGGATTTTTGTCGAAGGCAACAAACTCGAAACAAAATGGCATAGTTTTGTAGGTTGGTATGATATTCCAATGAGACATGGATTGTCTTTAGGGGAACTGGGATATTATTTTATAAAACAAGACAAACTAAAAGTTGACTATAAAGTTGTACCAGTAAAAAATTTAACACGTAAATTATCTATTGCCGCTCTCAAAACTACCAAATGGACAATGCCATCACCAAATATCCCATGCTGGGAATCAGCATATTTTTTTCCGGCATTTGTGTTACTTGAAGGAACAAACATTAGCGAAGGAAGAGGCTCTACAATTCCATTTCAACTTATTGGAGCGCCATGGCTTGACTCTAAAAAATGTATAGAATTTTTAAATAATAATAAAGAAACTTACTTATATAATCCAAAAATTGATAATAATTTTGCAATAAGACAACACAATTTTAGACCAACCTTCAATAAACACATGGGTGCAATTTGCAATGGGATACAATTTCACATTGAAAATCCAGATAATGTTAATTTATTTGCATTAGGATTGAGTTTCTTATATTATTGTATTACAAACCATAGAAATGATTTTAAATGGACTTCTCCTGGATATGAGTACAACTATAAGGATCTCCCTATTAACTTAATTTTGGGTACAGATTCTTGGACGCATTTTTTTGAGTCAAGTTCAGAAGGTTCTTTTAAAACACTTAAGTCTATGCTGTTTAATTCGCAAGAAGAAGCTCAAAAATTTATTAAATCTGTAGAGGATTTATTAATATATAGAGAATAATTATGTCTAAAAATAGCTTTTCAAATTTAATGATTTCAAATATTTCAAAGTTTTCAATAGATATAAAATATTTTTATTTTATTATTCCTGCTCTTTTTGTTTACACAGGGATCAAAACATCATCATTGATTTTAAATTGGGAAAAAAATTTATCTTATTACTTACCAAAAAATATATTAATAGAAAATGCCGTAAACTTAAGTCTATTACAAATTTTTTATCTATCCGCCTTAGTATTTTTTTCACTTATAACATCTGCATCTATTATTAGATTTTGCGCAGGTATTATTTTAATCAAATCGCAATTAAAAGTTCAACGATTTTTTAGTTTTATTACTACAATCATCTTTTTTATAACAGCTGAAAAAGATGGATTTTTTTTTGGGGATGAGGAATATAAAACAGGGTGGCTCATTGAGTTAGCAAAATTTTACAATATATTATTATTATTATTTATTTTTTTATCATTAATTCTATTATACATATCAATAAATAAAAATAAAGTATCGCGAAGAGTGAGAATATCTTTTATATTTCTTATTTTTATAATCTATTTATTTTATGATTTTAAAAGTATCAGAAGTTTTAGAGAAGAAACAAAAAATAATATTGAAAATATTGATATCAATTTCATACTACTTAACTATAATGAAAAAAAGATCAAGGATCTTAAAAATAATGAATATTTTAAATATATACTAGATAAATTTAAAACAAAAGAAACAACAATTTCATTAGTATCAAATAATAATTTAAGCAATATGACTTCTTTTTTAACAGGATTATATCCATTTGAAAGTGGCATAAGAAATGATTTACCAAACAACTCAACCATTGATTACTTAAATAGTTTTATAAAAAAATATAAAAATACCAAATACTATATATACACAAGCAATATTGCTAAACCATCTAGTTTAGGTGGAATAATTAAAAATTTTGACAATGGAATAGTATGCGATAACGATCTAAATTCTATGTTTACATATCTAAAAATAAAAGCTCTTAACTATTTTTTTATTTTTATTCCAAACAATTTTATTTTAAATAACTTTCCAAAAGTTTTATGTTTAAAAAATTACTCCAACTTTAATGACAATATTTTACATGACTTATATAGAGCCACAAATATCAATAGTAACAAAAAAATATTTCTATCATTTATTGACGAAGATGAAAAATCATTTGATATTTTAAAGATAATCGAAAAATTTAACGAAACAATAGAAAGCAACAAAATAAAAATTAACTTAATATTTATTGATTCACAATCACTTTATTCTAGAATTATTGAACTTACAAATGATAAAAAATTTGAGCCTACAAGAACAATAATAACTCAATTTTCTAATAAACAAATTCTTTATTTTCCAATTTCAAATAAATTTGAATATCAAGAAACTTTAGATGAAAAAATTAATAAAATAAACACACCTATAGTTGTGGAAAAAAGAATCACAATAAGCCAAAATTTAAATTTTATATCCTCTTTAAATTTAAAAAGAAAATACATTTGCTATGATAATGAAGGAAATATTCAATACAGCGGTATTTTTGAAAAAAAATCAAACAAAATACCTTTAGAAATATTAATTAACAAAATAAGTTTTGAGCATAGTTTATGTGAAAAATTTATTGAAAATAGCTTTATTAATGATATTAATCTTCCTTTAAATAATAACACATTTAAAAAAATATTTTTATTTAATTTGGATAAAATATGAAAAGAAAAAGAATCAATAAATTATTAAAATTTTTATTTATAAGCATAATTACCCTTACAATAGTTATTTTTTTTAAGGAAAGAATTTATTATTTTTTAATTAACTTTAGTAGTTCTGAAAAAGCTATTGAACAGTTAAATATTAATGAATTTATTAAAATAAAATTATCAAATAATGATCTTGATTTATTTAAAATTACCAATAGAGTTAATGACAAAAACATATTTGAATTGTTTAATTTTGAGAAAAAACAAAAAAACAAAAATTTTGATTTTAATAATTACTTAGACTTTAATAAAAATATTATCGCCATCAATAAAATCAACGACAGCACATTTAATATAAAAAGAAAACTTACTACCGATAAAAAATCTATAATTCAAAATCAAACCATGATATTACTTCCTGGAGATAGTATAATTTGTGACTGTTTATCACTTATATCTAATAAGTTACTTGTATTTGAAAATACAGTGTCAGCTGCAAACAAAATAGACACTGTTGATACTATAACATTTATTTATGACGATGATACTAACGAAAACTTTGAGATCAAAAGAAATATAATTTCAAAAGTAAAAATACCTAATAAAAAAAATAAAAAATCATTAAAAATCGTTTGGAAACAAACAAATACGGGATCACTAATATTTAAAGGAATTGAAGAAAATCAACCTGAAAAAAAATCAATTTTTATTACATTAAAGTCAGATAAAATTAACAAAGATATCATTAATTATTTTAATAAAGAAAACATATTTATAAATTTTAATACATTTCCTGTATCAACTGAATACAAGCATAATTTAAAATCTTTAGAAGCATTAACAATTCCTATAAACATTGGATTATCATATGATTCAGAAGATATATTTAAAAATAAAATCAAAAAACTTTTTAATTTAATTAATGATAATAATAACGATTTTTTAAGAATCAATATAAACCATAAATTAGAAGAAGATAATCAGATTGAATATGCTAATTCTTTAATAAATATTAAAAGGAACCGATCATTAAGATACATTCCTGAATACGTTAATCAAATTATTGAAAATACGAGTTCACACTTTATCAGAATTAATATTAACTCTAACTCAACAAAAAATTATAAGCTAATTGAAAAAATTATTAAAGATATTAACAAATCTCATAACTTACTTATTATTTCTGGGAATAATTTTGATTTTTACAATAATCATTTAATTTCAAAGCAAGCAACTATTCTTTATCTTCCTGGCACTGATGTTCAAACAACTATTGCAAAATTAAATCAATTTAATACTCAAAAATCTATTAACCATTTAGAAATTATGGATAATTTTTTAAAAGTAGTTTTACAAAAAAACGACAATATCATTGAAGAAGAAAAATTACTTTCTGTAAATGCAGAAAAACAAGAGTTTTTTATTCAAAATGATAAATATTATACTACTAATAAATTTAATGTTCCATTTAATGAACTCAAGAATTTTGAAACCTTAATAAATAATTATCGTTCAAAGTATAGAATTAAAGACTTTAATTTTTCATTTACAAAGTTTAAAAATTCAAAAATCAAACTCTATTCAAAAGATCCAATTATGCGCTGTTTTTCTAATTTGAATTTCACAAAACATTTTTTTACCTTTGATGAAAAGTTCAAATACTATCTTGCCGAACTCAAACTTGAAAGTGAAAAAATTATTGATAAATGGGATGTAAGTTGTTTTGTGTATAACAAAAATTTTTTCCATGATTACAAAATTGAGGCAATTATAGATGAAAAAAAACTCCAAGGAATATCTCTTGGAGTTGGAGAGTTTTTGCTTTATCCTAGTAACGAAAACATTCAAAATAACACGCTATTTTTAAAAAATTATGAAAATTTATCTTTACTGTTTTCGCATGAAAAACCAATTATCAATTCTCTGATTCCAAATGTTGAAGCAATTATTTGGTCTCATCACTACCCACACCGCATGTTGCATCTTAATCAATCTGTTGCTTCAAACGAAAAATTATGACACTCCGCAAAAGTTTAAGCTTAAATTTGCTATTGATTGCGAAATACAACATATCCTTGTAAATGTTTCTATAATTGGAGTCACCCACTCCCAGAGGTTCCGCATACACAGAAAATAATTTGATAACCAGGATTTATATGTATAAAATTATGAACTTAAGCAATGTCACAGTATCAAATATTCTAGAACGCAACGTGCTTCTTAACAAAATCGCTAAAATTATAAGCAAAATACACTTTTCACAAAAAAATTAAGAGGAAAAAAATGGATCTCAATAAGCTACCTCATACAAAAATTGTTTGTACTCTGGCGCCTCTTCGAGCACTAAAGACATGATCTCTAAACTTATTGATGCCGGAATGAATGTGGCACGCCTTAATTTTTCGCATGGAGAACATGCAACTCACGCAGCAAACATTGCAACAATTCGCGAACTCTCAAAAGAAAAAAATATTCCTATCGCTATTTTGCAAGATCTCCAAGGCCCTAAAATTAGAACAGGAAAACTCAAAGAAGGCGGTTTGCAATTAAAAAAAGGCCAAACCGTTACACTAAGATATGCAGCAGAACAAACAACACTCGATTTTATCCCAATTGATTATCGCGAATTGTCGACTGACGTTAAGATTGGAGCACGAATCTTACTTGACGATGGCTTGCTTGCCATGAAAATTACAGACATCAAAGGCTCCGATGTTGAATGCGAAGTGATCCACGGAGGATATCTAAAATCACGCAAAGGGGTTAATTTTCCTGAATGCCACCTATCAATCCCTGCGACCACTGAAAAAGATATCAAAGATCTTCTTTTTGGCGTTGCGCAAGGAGTCGACTACATCGCACTTTCATTTGTCCAAACTCCAACAGACATTTTAAAGTTAAAACAAATGCTCCGCGCATTAGGCGCTGATATTCCTGTTATTACAAAAGTAGAAATGCTTGGTGCAGTTCAATATATTGATGAAATATGCAATGTTTCTGATGGAATTATGGTTGCTCGCGGTGACTTAGGTGTTGAATGTGGATTTGCTAATGTTGCAGCATACCAAAAAAAGATTATTGAAACAGCCTTAAGCAAAGGAAAGCCAGTCATTGTAGCAACCCAAATGCTCGATTCTATGATTGAACATCGAAGACCAACCAAAGCAGAAGTGTGCGATGTTGCCAACGCGGTGTTTGATCACGCCGATGCAACAATGCTTTCTGGAGAAAGTGCTTCTGGTAAATATCCTGAGTTAGCTGTTGCAACAATGCGCAACATTCTAGATCGCGTTGATAAAAGTAAAAGAATAGCGCCTCTCGAACAAATTCCATTAACTATCCAAGAAGCAGAATCTTCTGCAGAAGTTTTTGCACGAACAACTGTAGAGTTGGCTGAAAAAATGAATGCAACTGCAATTATTTGTTTAACATTAACAGGAAGTATGGCGCGCTATGTCGCAAAATTTCGCCCACAAACTCCCGTTATTGCATTTAGTCCAAGACCCGATGTGGTTCGCAAGCTCAGTTTAGTGCGCGGTGTTTTAGGCGTTTTAAATAATATTTTTTATGATACTGATACTGCTTTTTCAGAAATTGCAAAATATCTTGCTAAAGAAGGCTACGTTAAAGAGGGGGATCTGTTACTGATAACCGGCGGAATCCCTGTGAGCCAAATGCTCCCGACAAACACTATAAAAGTACATCGAGTGGCAAAGCTTGATCTTGCTTAATATAATTATAGGTAAGAGCGAAGACCTAAAGCATTGCGCGCTCGCTGCGTAACAGAGTCCGCATAGCGTTTTGCATTTTGGTAGCCTGGCTGTAACAATTCGCGAACCTCGGAATAATGATTGCAGTAGTACTCATACAATTCTCGTTTTGTTCCAAACACACGTTCATGCTCATCAACAAAATCTTTTTTTGCGTGACCATAGCCATATCCAAACCCTTTTTCCAATCGATCCTTCATATAGTTGATAGCTTCTGTTGACGCAAACGTTTTGAATATTTGAAAAATCAAACAATCATCTGGGTTTTTGGGTTCGTCTAAGGTTTTAGAATCAGTTTTAATTTCTTTTACCTTTTTTTCGAGTTCTTTTTTAGTTGTAAAAATAGGTATTGTATTATTATAGCTTTTGCTCATTTTCCGATCGCCATCAATACCTAGTAATAAAGGTACGTCTTGAATAATAGGCGTCGGTTCAATAAATACATCTGTTGCAGTTAAGTTGTTAAATAATTTTACCATATCAGAGGCATACTCGAGATGCTGTGATTGATCCTTACCAACAGGAACATATTGACTGTCAAAAGTGACAATATCGGCGCTCATTAAGGATGGGTAAAAAAACAAACCTGCAGTTGGCTGTTTCCCATTTGCAATCGCATCTTTATATGCGTGGGAGCGCTCTAACTGACCAACCGCTGTTGCACAGGATAGGTACCACGCGTTTTCTTGAATTTGTCTAAAGTCACTTTGTAAAATAATTGCGTTTTTTGAAATTTCAAAACCAAGAGCAAGGTAAATGGATATCAAAGGGTGTGTCAATTGTCCTGGCTTCGCAATTTCTCTCTTATTTGTCAAACCATGCCAATCGACGCACATTAAAATAACTTCATTTTTAGAATCTTTTGACAGCTCAATACAAGGTTTCACGGATCCAAAATAATTGCCAAGATGAACCTCACCAGTTGGCTTTACACCAGTTAAAAATCTTTTTTTTTCACTTAAAGTTTTTTGGATAGGTTTATTTGTCACATTTAGATCGAATTCTTGCATTTTAAGGAGACTCCTAAGTTCTTTAAAAAACTGAAAATACAGACAATACCAATATCATGTTAAAATTTTATTTACAATCCAGTGCATCTTTCAAAAAAAAATGGTAAGCAATAAAAGCTTCCTTTTTCCTATTTTTTGTCGTAAAGGCTATTGACCACAGGGGAAAAGTTGACACTGATGGGGATTGTGTTTGTCCAGAAGAATGTGAAAAAATAGAACTATAAAGTTCTTGCTAGCTATCTATAAGAGGGTAATTATGACTCTAACCAAAGACAAGATTGTCGAATTAATTCGTTCCAAGACTCAGTTTTCTTCACAAGAAGCAAAGAACTTGGTGGAAAGTATTTTAGAATCCATTAAATCTAAACTTGAAAATGGTGAAGAAGTTAAAATTTCCGGTTTTGGAAAATGGGTCGTACGTGAAAAGAGAAGTCGTCCAGGGAGAAATCCTCATACAGGACAACGTATTGAAATCTCTGCGCGTAGAGTGGTGACCTTCCATCCTTCCGAGAAACTAAGAGAGGCTGTTAATAATGCTGACCTAGATGATAGTAAGGTTGTAATGGCAGGTACTCACGAAGATGACTACAACGAATAAAAGAAATAATTAAATTATTTCTTTTTTGCAGAAGCTTTTTTAGCGACTCCAACTCTTTCTTTTAAAGATTTTGCAACACGAAAACTAATTTTCTTTGAAGCAGGTATTTTAATTTCTTCGCCTGTTTGAGGATTACGACCTTTGCGTGCTGCACGATCTTTACAAGTCAAAATTCCAACTTTATCAATACGAACCTTATGTCCTCCAGCAACATTATCTTCAATCGCTTCTAAGAATGCGGAGATAACTTCTTTCGTAATTTTTTTAGGTAACTGATCAAAACGCGCTGAAACATCAGCAATGATTGCGCTAGTAGGAACTGTTGTGATTGAACTTTTTGTCTTTGCCATAATATAAAACTCCATGTGTTAATTAAAGACACCGATTACCCGGAAATTTGTATTTACATTTCATTCGCTCATAATGCAAGATTTGCAGTAAAAAAATCTGATCCAATTTACCGAAAAGAAAATTCACAGTAGTTTATTAAAACAAAATTCTATTGGCGAGTACCAGAAAAGAAAGGCTGAACTAGAGAAGATTACAATAAATTAGGACAAGCGATAAACATGAATCTTTCTTCTTTAATATTAAAATATTTTTTTCCCTACGCCGACAAAAAGGAGTTTAATAAGTGGGCAACTTTTACATTAAGCGCTGCTGTAGATTTTCTCGAAAATAAAGATGGACAAAAACTCCATGAATACATTTCTCCAAATGATATTGCAAAATTATTTCAAGATTTTTTGATTCCTGAAAAAGGTAAAGATTTATTTGATGTTTTATCTGAAACAATGAATCATATCGTTAAAAACTCAGTTAAAGTTTCGCATCCTTTTTATATTGGACATATGACAGGTGCATGCCCAAATTTTACAATATTATGCGATCTCATCATAAGTTTTCTTAATCAAAACGTAGTTAAAATAGAAACAGCGCTTTCAGCAACATATGTTGAACGCCAAATACTTAACTGGATGCACAATTTAATTTATAAAAATAAAAAATTTTTAAACAAAAAAATTTTTGAAGATTCTAATTATTTTCTTGGCAGTTTTTGTAGTGGAGGAACTATAGGTAATATTACCGCATTGTTAGTTGCAAGAAATAAATTATTTCCAAGTATTCATAAAGACGGCGTTAATACGGCATTTAAAAAAAGTGGTTGTAAAAAAGCTGTTGTACTTGTGAGCTCTCGCGGACATTACTCAATCAAAAAGGCTGCTGCAATTCTTGGTATTGGCGAAAAAAACGTAATACCAATACCTTGCCATAGAGATAGTAATAATATAGACATTAGAAAATTAGACGACACAATTAAAAAATTAATAAAACAACAAATAAAAATTATTGCGATAATTGGGATAGCTGGAACCACTGAAACCGGAAATATTGATAATTTAAATCAACTTGCTACCATAACAAAAAAATACAAAATCTGGTTTCATGTTGATGCTGCGTGGGGAGGCGCATTGCTTTTTAGCAAAAAATACCAAAGTAAATTATTAGGAATCGAAAAAGCAGATTCTGTTGTTTTAGATGGTCACAAATTTTTATTTCTCACATTGTCAAATAGCGCTGTGTTATTTAAAGACGCCTATGCCCTAAATCTTATAAAACATAATGCAAATTATATTATTAGAGAAGGAAGCGGTGATTTGGGCAAAACCTCGATTGAAGGCAGCAGACGTTTTGATTCTTTAAAACTTTGGTTTGCGATAAAAATAATAGGACGTGAAGGATACGAAGCGCTTATTAATAATGCTATTGAAAACGCTTTCTTATTTAAACAAATGATTGATAGCCATCCAAGTTTTGAAATGACCAATATTCCCGAAACAGGAATTGTAACTTACCGTTTTATCCCAAAAATTTTAAAAGTAAAATTACAATCAGCAAAGAACATTTATCATTTGAGCAAATCACAACAAACTGTTGAATTAAAAAGAAATTTTACAAAATTACAGAAAGAATTTCTACCCTTAATAGTAAAAATAAATGATTTTATTAATGAATTAAATATCAATTTGCAAAAACAACAAAGAAAAAATGGCAACAGTTTTGTTTCCAGAACTCTCCTCGAATCTGTATGGGAAAGACAAGAAATTGTCGTGCTGCGCGCAATTCCCTTTAACCCCCTCATAAAAATCGAAACACTTTCCGAAATTCTTAAAGAACAAGAAGCCATCGGCAATGCTTTGTTTGAATCTGAGTTTCCTGACTTCTTGAAACAAGTACCTTTAGCAGTTAGTTTTGTTTGCAAAGTTTAACAACTTATAACTGGAATATTTTGGTATTGCTAATCCAGTTAAATGTCTTAGAATGGTTAAATAGAGGATTCTATAAAGATACGTTACTGTTCGCAATTGTTATTCATTATGACCGCAAAGGAGTAACTCAATATGGCTGATAAAAAAGCAACAAGCCGCACATTACCGCTTTTGCCTTTAAGGGAGTTACTTGTTTTTCCACACACAGTTGTTCCTCTGTTTGTCGGGCGAGAAAAAAGTATAAAAGCCCTTGATGATGCCATGGCAAAAAACCGCGAAATCTTTCTTGCGGCTCAAAAAAAACCAAAATCAAATGATCCTTTACCCGAAGAAATATATGAGTTTGGAACAATTGCACAAATTCTACAGCTGCTCCGACTTCCTGACGGAACAGTTAAAATACTTGTAGAAGGCAAAAAGAGGGGTCGTATTGTCAAATACATTGACTCCAATGATATGCTTGTCGTTGAAATTTCAGAAGTTCAAGAGCCAAGTGGCCGTTCTGCAGAAAACGAAGCCTTAGTCAGAACTGTAAAGCAAGCATTTGATACATATGTAAAATTAAATAAAAAAGTTCCGCCAGAAATGGTTTTTTCAATTTCTAGCATCGAAGACGAAAGCAGACTTGCAGACACGCTCGTCGTTCAATTATCAAATCTAAAACTTTCGGATAAACAAAGAATTTTAGAAACAATTGACCCTGCAAAAAGATTAGAAGAAATATTCAGCATTATCCAATCAGAAATTGAAATTTTACGAGTTGAGAAAAAAATCCGTGCTCGCGTTAAACGCCAAATGGAAAAAACTCAAAAAGAATATTATTTAAATGAACAAATGAACGCAATTCAAAAAGAGCTCGGTAACTCTGATGACATCAGAACAGAAATTGCAGAGATTGAAAGCAAAATTAAAACCAAAAAATTGAGCGAAGAAGCAAAAGAAAAATTAAAAAAAGAAGTAAAAAAACTGCGTACCATGAGTCCCATGAGTGCCGAAGCGACCGTCGTGAGAAATTACATTGATACTGTATTGTCTCTACCTTGGACAGATTATTCTCCTGTCATTCGAGATCAAATTTTTGCTGAAACTGTTCTTAACGAAGATCATTTTGGACTCGAAAAAGTAAAGGAACGTATTCTTGAATACCTCGCAGTGACAAGTCTTTCTGATAAAATTAAAGGACCCATTTTATGTCTTGTAGGACCTCCAGGGGTTGGTAAAACAAGTCTTGCTAAAAGTGTTGCCCGTTCAACGGGGCGCACATTTGCTCGTATTGCACTTGGTGGTGTTCGTGATGAGGCTGAAATTCGCGGTCATAGAAGAACATATATTGGAGCGATGCCTGGCAAAATTTTAAATGCAATTAAAAAATCAGGAAGTGGCAATCCTGTTATTCTACTCGATGAAATTGATAAAATGAGTTCAGACTTTAGAGGCGATCCATCAAGCGCAATGCTTGAGGTTCTTGACCCAGAACAAAATCATGCCTTTAATGATCATTATCTTGATCTCGATTACGATCTTTCGCAAATTTTATTTATCGCAACTGCCAATAGCCTTAATGGTGTGCCAAAACCATTATTAGATAGAATGGAAATTATTCATTTAAGTGGCTACACAGAACAAGAAAAAATCAATATTGCACAACAACATCTCATTCAAAAAGCAGTAAAGGCAAACGGACTCGATAAAACTGAACTCAATTTTGAAAACAATGCCCTTGAAGAACTTGTAAGATTTTATACAAGAGAAGCAGGAGTGCGCAGTTTAGAAAGAGAAATATCCAGTGTTTGCCGCAAGATAGCAAGAGAACTGCTTAAAAATAACAAAAAGACAACAAGCAAATTGCCTAAAGAAAAAGACGCTGTAGAACAACAACCGCAAACAAAACTCCAAAATCTTGAAGGCTTTAAAGCACCGCTCATTGATGCGGCTCTTGTGCAAAAATATCTTGGCCCTCGCAAGCACAGCATTGGAGAAAAAGAAGCCCGCAATGAAATAGGAATAGGGCAAGGACTCGCCTACACAGAAGTGGGTGGCGATCTACTGGTTACCGAAGTTGCAATAATGAGCGGAAAAGGAAACTTAAAAATTACAGGAAAACTTGGCGACGTGATGCAAGAATCGGCTCAAGCTGCTCTTACCTATGTGCGCTCGCGTGGGGCATTTTTAGGTCTTGAGGATGAATTCTACTCAAAAATTGATATTCATGTTCATTTCCCAGAAGGCGCAATTCCAAAAGATGGACCAAGCGCCGGAATTACAATGGCCACAGCATTGGTTAGCGCATTAACAAAAAAACCATTTAACCGCGAAGTCGCAATGACAGGAGAAATCACATTACGAGGCCGCGTATTGCCAATAGGAGGCTTAAAAGAAAAACTCTTAGCAGCACACCGTGGCGGAATAAAAAAAGTGATTATTCCTAAAGAAAACGAACGAGATCTCCTTGATATACCAAAAAATGTTCTAGAACAAATTGAAACTATTCCTGTCGATCATATGGATACTGTGTTGTTGCATGCAATTGCGTGGGAAAATAATGATGCACTCGAAACAAAATTAAAAAATTCTCAAGCAATTACTCTTGCAAATGTTTCTACAATTGGAAATCAACCACTTATTCACCATTAAATATTTGAGAATTGGCAATGACGGAATTGATCAGTTATTCCGCTCTCGAGGAAATTAAACTTCAATGGCTTGCTATGATCGACACCATTGAAGATCCTCTTGTTTTGATTGATACCAATTACCAAATTATTCGAGAAAACAAAGCCTATTTAAAAGCTATAAAAGCAAGAGTTCCTAAGATAAATTTTCATAATTTAAATGGCAAAAAATGTTACGAAGTTTTTGCAAATCGCAGTGCCCCCTGCCAACATTGTCAAGTCACAACTCTGAATTTAAAAGAAAAAGATGCTGAGTGGATAACCTCACAACTTATTGAAAATAAAACTTATTCAATAAGAGCCCATAAGATGCTCAGTGACACAAATCCAGAAGCAACTCGTTTTGTTATTCATTATCGTGATATTACTGTTGAAGATAATTTATTAAAAGCGCTTTCACACACCGAAAAACTAGCTGCAATTGGAAAATTAGCTGGAGGCGTTGCCCATGAAATCAACTCCCCTCTTGCAGCAATATTGGCATTTTCTCAAGTTGTATTATCAGAAATTGAAAAAAATTCTCCTTATCGTTCTGATCTTGAGCAAATTGAAATTGCCGCAAAAAAATGCAAAGAAATTGTAGAAAATTTATTAAGTTTTTCTAGGCAAGAAAATAAAATTACGGATCAAAAATCATTTCATTTGCTAGCAGAAATTCAAAAAACATTAAAACTTGCAAAAGGGTTATTGCAAAAAAAACACATTAAAGTTATTTGGAATATTTACAATGAAAATAATGACTTAATACAAGGGAGTCCAGGACAAATTGGCCAAGTTTTTTTAAATTTAATTACAAATGCAATTCAAGCGATGAAAAATGGCGGGATAATAGAATTTAGAAGATTTGATGAAAAAAACTTCATCTGTATAGAAGTTGCAGACTCTGGCTGTGGAATAGATGATAAAGTTATAAATAAAATATTTGAACCATTTTTTACAACTAAAACCGTTGGAGAAGGAACAGGATTAGGGCTTTCAATCACATATTCGCTTGTTAAACAGCATGGGGGAGAAATTTCTGTTTCTTCGACCTCAAATGAAGGAAGTGTTTTTGTTGTGAAATTTCCAATTAAAAAAACTACCTAATATTCAATACTACATAAAATAGCTATTAAATAATAAATAATCTCAATTGAACGCGCATTTTTGTTATTAGGAAGCTTTTCAAAATCAACTCCTTTAACTTTTTCAAAAGATTTATCAATTATTTGATAATATTTGTCCTCAGATTTAAATAAATTGTTTATAAATTTTTTATTATCTGTTTTATCCAACACAATTATCATTATAAAACATTTTCTCTTAAATGCATCAATTGTGCAAAAAGAATTGTCTTGGCAAGAAGTAATAAGCTCTAATATAAAAAATTTTTTAACAATTTCTCTTTCTTTTTTTAAAAATTCTTTTGGATTATCCCAAAGTAATTTTAGTTTATTAATTTTCGCTTTTTCCATAAAATAACATCTTTCTTTTAAACTTAAAAAACATTTAATAATTTTTGGATTTTTAAGGAAATATTTAATCTGCAAAAAGGAATCTTTATATGGTATTTTTTTTCCTTGAAAGATCTCTGCTATAACTGAATTCAGCAAATCTGAATTTAATTTCTCGCATTTTTGCTCCAAAATATTTTTATTTTCATTTTTTATTGAACCAAAATTTGTAGAATTAGACGCGTGATTTTGAAAAGTATTTATCGCAAAAGGGTTATTTTCCTTAGAGTAGCTATTAACACTACTAATACTATTAATAGATTCTGTCCTCGTAAATAAATTTAAAGGTTTGTGAGGTTGAACAGCAGTTGCTGTTATAGGTAATACAGGTCTAGAGAAAACAGGCGTAGAAGTTGCTTTAGGTTCTCTAAAGCTTGAAAAAAACTGACGCGATATTTTTTCTATAGGATTCCTAAGACTTTGAAAGCCTTGTTTATTTCTCGATCTCTCAAAACTATGTGTTGAATTTTGATGTGAGTTTTTTTGCTCTAAAAAAATTTTTAAATTTCTTTCTACTTCTTCACGATAAATACGATTTTTATAGTACTGATTAGAAAATATCAAAAGGTATGAACACATGCTTTTAAAGTAACAATATGCATCTGTTGTAGTATAATCTCTCAAAAAATCTAGCTGATTTAAACTGCAATAAAATTGCTTTGAAATTGATGTTTTTGAAATTGCATTTTCAAATCCTTTATTTAAACTTAATTTATCATTATTTTTTAATACATAATTTTTATGAAATTCAATATATTTTTTTTCATTATTTCTAGATTCAATATAATTATTAAACTCATGATTTTTTGCATCAGCACTTAAAACCACGGGAACAGTCAAAAAACTAAATGTAGATTTTCTATAATACAATACTTTGCATCCGCTCACACCATTATAATTTAGTAATTTAAACCTTTTTATTAAAAAATCTTCTGCTAATGAAGTGTTAGACAAAACTCTTTGATTGGACATTTTTTCAAGTAATTCAATGTTAATGATATAAAATAAATAATCTATATGGTATTCATTAAAAAAATTTTCATTTCTATTTTCTTTAAATCTAAATTGACCACAATAAAATTCTATAAAGCTAGAAAATTTTTGAAGAGCCTTACTATCTCCTCGTTTTGCTCTGTATTCTTCAAATGCCAATTTAATAGCTTCAATAATTAATTTTATTTTAGAAAACTTATCTGATTCTTTTTTTAATAGTTTGTAATTACCATCTCTTACTTTATCAGTTATCCCAATTTCATCTTCAAATAACATTTTATTTTTAAATATAAATTCGTAAATAATAAATGAAAAAAGCATTTTAATAATATAAATTTTATTATTATGATTTATATTAATTTGAGTATTTATTTTAACCAAACTCACTTTTAAATGATTTTCAAAATTTTCTTTATCAAATTTTTGTTCTTTAAGTGAACACAAATAAAGATCAGTTGCAATAACCGTTTCCTTAAATTGCTTCTCTAAAGTTAGATTAATGTCTTTTCGATACTCTTCAAAATAAAATTCAATATTTTCAATTCTTTTTATTATACTTATATTTTTTCCAACAAACAAAAAAAACTCGATAATAAACTTTTCAAATGACTCGTAAATTTCTTCAAAATTTAGTAAATTATCTTTTTTTTCTATTAATTGTTTACTTTCATCTAACAATTTATAAATTTCATTTTTATCAGAACCTGCACATTTTTTACAAAAATAGTTTAAAAATTTTATAAAATCATTTATTAAAAAAACAGCCGGAATAATTATTTTGTTGTTATTTATTTGATTTGAACTCATTTATTCCCCAATTCTTAGGATTAGGTTTTACTAAGATAATAAAAAAATCACTCAATTTAATATTTAAGCAATTTACATGCCAAAACATAATTTTTATAACATTTTATAATTATTAATTATTAAATTTAAAAAATAAAATTTTTTTATTTTTTACTCTTTAAAAAGAAAATTAATGAAATTAATTTTGAAATTATAAATTAATGAAAATATTTTTGATTAAAATATTAGCAAAACAAAAAAGCCGGTTTCTTAAAATTAAGAAACCGGCTTTTCTACGCGAATAGATTAGCAGAATCTATTTGCTTTCCCTATGAACAGTATGTTTACGGCAAAATTTGCAGTATTTTTTTAGTTCAAGCTTTTTAGTAGACGCTTTTTTATTTTTTGTGGTTGAATAAAGGTTATTACCTGAGCAAGAAACCTTGCCATCTCCACTACAAATAAGTTTAATAATATCGCGCATTTAATAACTCCTAATTCTCTTTTTATGCAGACGCAAAAAAACGCAGTCGGGCAGACCGTACAAACAAAAACATTTTTTTGCAAGCGGTTTCTTAAAATATATGTTAGTTAAAAATACTTTGAGGAAAATACGAAACCACATTCGTCACAAAGGCCATTTCGTCATGACTTTTCTTTTACCGCTAGAAACATTAAAAGAACTTATAGAAAACGATCTTCTTGGTGAAGATACTCTTTCTCAAGCTTCTCTACAAGTTATTAATCCTATTAATGAAATCAATAAAGCCTACCATTACCCTCTTAAAGCTGGAGGCAAAAGAATTCGTCCTCTATTAGCGCTTTTAACAGCAGGAGCCCTATCTGGACGCCAGGGAATTGAAACAGCTCGCCCCTCTGCCCTATCTCTCGAAAAAATTCATACTTATTCTTTGGTACACGATGACCTCCCTTGTATGGATAACGACGACTTGCGCAGAGGAATGCCGACAACTCACAAGATTTATGGAGAAGCAAAAGCACTTCTTGTTGGGGATGCATTATTAACAGAAGCATTTGCAGCCATCGCAAAAACCCCATTACCCCCTTTGCAGCATAAAATATCACTTGCACACTTTATAACAGATTTGGCTGAAGCTTCTGGGACTAAAGGTATGATACTTGGGCAATGGCTGGATATATCTTTGAGTGGTATGCATGACCTAACCTGGGAACAACTTGAAGTTATTCATAAAAATAAAACTGGGATGCTACTTGGTGCTAGCCTTTCTTTAGGATTTTTGGCTGGTTTGGCATGTTATGAGAACAGCCATATTCCTTGTAATTGGAAAATGTTACACAGTAATATAAAAGAATCGGGTGTTTTAATTGGACTCTCCTTTCAAATCATCGACGACATTCTAGACAGCACCCAAACAGAGCAACAACTCGGAAAAACTGCAGGAAAAGACCTCGCTCAGCAAAAACAAACCGCGGTAAGACTATTAGGAATCACAAAATCCAGAGCACTTGCTAAAACTTATACGGAACATGCAATAAGTTTATTACATGATGCGCTCAACCATTGTCAGCAAGATAATTTAGCATTAGAAACTTCTCATTATAAAAACTTATTGTTTGATATTATTAATCATCTACTTTTGCGTGAATATTAAAATCGTTACATTTCTTTCAGTGAATGCAAATTCTTCATCCTATAATTAAAAAAATTTACTTAAAATGTATTTAATACTTCTTTAAACTTGATTGCTTATTAATTTAAAAGGCAAGATTATGAAAAGTAAGATTAGTTTTTTATATTTTATTTTATTTTTATTTTTAATTACCTCATGTTTAACACCTAAAAAAAGACCAAAAAAAGTAACAGAACCCCAAACTCGAGCTGAAGTCAAAGATGATGTTAAAGATGAAGTTAAAGACGAGGTTAAATCAGATGTTAAAAATGAACTCAGTAAATCAGATGTTAAAATTCAGGAAAGTCTTAATTTGATTGAAAGCGTTAAGGTAGAAACAAATAATAAATTTAATAGTCTTGAAACTCAAAACAAGGATCATGAAATACGACTTTTTGAATTAGAAAATGCAATAAAAAAATTAAACGCACAAACGAATGACCTAAGCCAAGACAATTTCATGACAAAAAAATCAATCGCCATCCTAAAAAACGACATCAATAGCTTAAATGAGATACTCATTACAAACAAAAGAGATATTGATATTATAAAAAGAGGTCTTCGTTCTGGCGTATATGATGACTTTGATTTACTAGAAAAAAAACCTCCAGGAAGCCTTGGGGTTACAATGCTTCCTGATTTAAATTCTGGTAGAGACGGCTATAGCGAAAAGGCAAATTCTTTGCAATCAATGAACATGCAACCCATAACAACAATGCCAAACGAAAAAGACGGGAACCCCCAACAAATGCTCACGAGCGCTGAAAAAAAGATGAAAGATGCCCAATATTCAGAAGCGCTTAATACTTTAAGTTTGGTCAAAAAGAATTTTCCAAACTTTCAAGACGATGGGAGAGTCTCTATTCTCTCTAGTGAAGCATGGCTAAGGCTTGGACAATACAATAATGTTCTCCAAGAACTCCAAAGTTTTTACCAAAAAAATCCCAATAGTCCAAACCTTGCACATGCAAAACTTTTAGAAGGACTTTCTTTTGAGATGTTGAATAGCAAGGCTAAAGCAGCACAACTCTACCAAGAAGTCATCTCTCTTTCGCCGCAAAGTATGCTTGCCCAAAACGCGCGCGAAGCCATGTTACGTATGAGAGATTCTAAATAGTTATGGTGTTCTTATTATATAAGTAACTCTAAATACAAGTAAATTTAAAGTAAATCACCAATTAAATTTATAAACATTTAAAATTATTATAATTTCAAAGAAAAAACCGAGAATGATTCACTTAAAATATAAAAAGAAATTATTTTTGTGTTGCAGTATAGTATAAGGCGTGCTATTAATCACGCTAGGAAACCTAATGGGGTAACCCAAAAATGATGTCGTTCGGGTATTATTTTTGCCTGCCTAAATTAAATATTTCTTTCCTTTTGAACTCTTGCCTTTAGCATTATCCTTTCTATTTTTTCCTTTCACTTTCCCTCCTCAGAGGGACGACGCAGCCGCCGAGAACCGAACAAACCGACGGCTAGTATTTTAAAAAATAGTTTTGACTATGTTGGCTTTTGCACACCGGTTTTTTCAAAAATCTCTTCTTTAGCAAATTTTCTCAGCTTCCCAAGTGATGTATCAATTTTTTCAATATTTCTATTAATTGTCGAGACCATATCTCCAAAGTTTTCGTGATCAAAAGCCGGGTCCATGTACCGACGAGACTGTGTATCCTCACTCAGTTCTTCTAAAAATCCTTTTGCAACAAAAAGCGCATTATTCACATCATGAATCAATTCACGCAAATGAAGGCTTACCATGTTAACAATGACTTCAGGAGTTTGTTCTTGTGACATAAGAGATAGACCCCTAATAACTAGCAACTTCTCTACAACTGTTAAATTTTATTGTAAATTCTTTGCTTGTGAAATGAAAGACGCAATGGCATGAGTCACTAACCTGACACATTTACCAGAAGCTCCCCCTCCCTCTGACCAAAGTCCGTTGGGTTTATCGCACCACATGTAGGTGTCAATATGATTCCAATTTGTTTGAGTAATAAATTTTTTTAAAAAGAGAGCTGCGGTAATAGATCCAGCAAATCCCGACGAACCACTATTTTGCAAATCAGAAATACTAGACTCTAAATAAGATTCATACTCTGTAGGTAAAGGCATTGGCCAAACCCAATCTCCTGTTTCGATACCTGACTGAAATAATAATTGCGTCGTAGACTGATCGTTGCCAAATAAAGAATCAATCATTGTCCCGAGCGACACCCGAGCCGCGCCTGTCAGGGTTGCAAAATCGATAAGCCAATTGGGTTTTTCATCGCAAGCCAAACAAAGCGTATCAGCCAAAATCAATCGCCCTTCGGCATCTGTATTGTCTATTTCAACTTGTAACCCATTTTTTGCTTTGTACACGTCACCTGGACGCATTGCATTACCAGAGATCATGTTTTCAGCAAGCGGTAGCCAACAGGTGAGTTTTAATGGCAACTGCATTCTCGCACATGCTAAAAAAACCCCCAATGCCGCAGCCGATCCGCCCATGTCTTTTTTCATGATTTTCATACCAGAAGGTGGTTTTATGTCGTATCCACCCGAATCAAATGTGATCCCCTTACCAACCAAACTCACATGTGATATTTCAGCGCAATTATGATTTGAACAATAAGAAAGCTTAATCAAACGCGGTAAAATTTGACTTCCTTTGCCCACTGCACAAATTAAACCGCATTCTTCTTGCTGCAATTTATTAAAATTCATAATTTCAATTTGAATATGGTTTGGATTTTCTGCCTGTTCACACTCATATTTAACCAATGATCGAATAAAAACTTCGTAAGTTTCTGGATTTAAAATATTAGCAGGCATATTTACAAATGTTCTTGTATAACACATTGCATCGCTAAGAGCATAGGCTCGCTGCAAAATTGCCTGAGTAAAAAAAGGCTCTTGTAAACCAATTAAAATATTATTTAACTTGTTAGACTTTTTAAAAACTTTGTTAGAAATTGATTTTTGTAATAAACCAATTAGAAACTCGTGCTGTTCACCCTCTAGCAAAAGTTTTAAATCATCAGAAAAAGAGAGAGTAAAATTTAAAGAATTATCAAATTTACTTGCCAAAGATTGCAAAGCGTGTGCCAAAATGGCTCCGGTATGACTGGCTATATGGGCTTTACCTGGCTTTTCAAAACCAATTTTTTTTGGCTCATCTTTAGGTGCTATAAAAATAAACTGCTTACCACTTGGATCCGTTGGATATAAATTTTTTGGCTTTAGTTCACCAACAATAACGAATGGAGAAATAAGTGTTGCAGAATTATTTAAAAAAAACTCCTCGGTGACGATATAAACAGAAAAATGATTAGGTAACGTGTTACTTTTAATTTTATTAAAATCTTCTGTTGTATAGGTTTTAAAAGTAAAGTTTGGCGCTAAAAACCAACCAGAAAAAAAATTCATCTTGCTATCCCACTGTTTAAACTTAATAAAGTATTACGCAAAACAAGACTCGATTCTCCTTTTTTTCTTTTTGCAATCAGCAAATACTTTTGCATAGAAACTTTTTTTGCTGCTAAAAATTGCGCGTAAAAGTTACTGGAAGCAAATTGAAAAGAGCTTGAGTTGTAATGCGTTATCACCTTACACAAATCGCGCGAACCTGTTTCATCGATTGCGCGCAACATACCGTTAACACCATGATTATATGCTGTTAATGTTAGTGGCCAATTTTGAATTTTATCAAAATCACTTTTTAAAATTTTCATTGCAACTTTTGTAGAGACGACTGGATCTGTTCTCTTGTTAACAGCTCTTTCTCCCTCAAACATTTTCATAGTACCTGGCATAATTTGCCACAAACCCATTGCACCAACTTTTGAACCAGCGAGTGAATTGTAACTACTCTCAACATGCGGCAATAGAGCCAATTCTAAAGGCAAACCACTTTGCTTTACGATAGGAAAAACAGATGGCAGATAATTGATGCTACGTTGAATACCCGCTTCAAATTGTGTTTTGAGTCCTGTTTGAATTCGCAAATTGTCCATAGCATCAAATAAATATTTTTGCGTTAATTCATTTTTTTTAAATAATTTTGCAACACGCAACTCTTCAGAAGTCCATTTGTAAGAAGGTTGATGAAGTTTTCGCGATATACTGTATAAAATTTTGTAATATTTTGCTTTGTGTCTTTCAACCAATTCTGTACGTTGGGATTTATTGCTTGGCAAAGTCAATATTGCATAAATACGAGATAAATTTCTTTTATCATGCAAAAATGCTTCGTGATTATCAATTTCAGTATACACTCTCTCCCAAAACCTGACATTATTTTTCAGACAACTTAAATATGGAAATGCCTCTAAGTTTCCAATTGGTATTTTAGTTTCTGTAATTTTATTATAATTGTTTGCATTATCTCGCATGACACGATTACGACCATTAGAATGGTCTTTATCAATGGAAGAAGAAAAATCTTTAGCAATATCTTGCATATCAAAATTTTCAGATTTTATATTACTCTCTCTTGTTAATTTATGATTATTTTCTGTTTCTTTATTTTTAAAACGAGCTGTGTTGTTAGAATCTGGTTTATGATTAATAATTGGATTATAATAAAGAACTGGAGTTTTTCCTGCTTGGGGAGGCAAATCGATTTTAAGATCTAAACACTGCAATTCTGAAATACAAAACCCTTGAAAAATAAACAGACAAGAATGAATTATTGTGCTAAAATTAAATTGCAAATCTTTACTAAACATAATAAATCCTCAGAGAAAAGGCTTCTAAGCCAGCCATAAGCAAAATACTGCACTTAGAAAGAGGTAATATGTGTCGCATATTTAAGTGGATTTTCCCAGCAATTCTTATTTTATTTTTATTAGTCATTCTGGAATTTGCACTAAAAGCATTTCATATTCCTGATTATATTATTCCTTTGCCAACACAAGTTGTAAATGTCATTTTAACTGACTGGGAAATTATTTTTCAAAATTTACAAGTTACGATTATTGAATGGCTACTCGGCATTTTTCTTGCTATTTTGACTGGCTTTACAATCTCCTTGATTTCTTTTAAATCTCAAAAAATACACTCATTTTTAGCACCACTTCTTGTTATCTCGCAAAGCGTACCTTACTTGGTATTTACACCAATTTTAATGATTTGGCTAGGACTTGGGATTGCTCCAAAAGTTGTATTGGTTGTTTTAACATGTTCGTTTCCTATTTCTCTTGTTCTCATGCAAGACCTAATTTCTGCAAAAAATGAATACAAACTTATAGTTGACATGTTTCGACTTAAAGAATCAAAAGCGCTTTACCATATATATTTACCGTACGCACTGCCTGGTTTTTTTAATGCACTTAAAATAAGCACCAGTTACTCTTTTGGCTCAGCGGTTCTTGCTGAATTAATGGGCAGTGAAAGTGGGCTTGGAATTTATTTACTAAGAGCCCAAGCAACATTTTGCAGTGATAAAGTTATTGCAGTAGTGGTAATAATTGTAATTATTAGTATTACAAGCGTAACATTGATTGAATTACTTAGAAAAAAAATAATTTTTTGGAATACTTTTAAAAAATAGGTTCATAATTCAATGATTAAAATTAATGTTAAAAATTATACTTATAACAATAAAATAGCCGTTTTAAAAAATATTAACATTGCGCTACAGCAAGGATCGATAACCTGTTTAATAGGACCTTCTGGTTGTGGAAAATCTACTTTTCTGCGCCTTTTAATGGGAATGGAATGTGGTGCTGATGGTTTTATTGAATTCCAAAAAAACACTTTAGAGTTTTCAAATTGGAATAGTTCTCAAACTTTATTTACTATGGTACCGCAAATACCCCATTTGTTACCTTGGAAAAATATTATAGAAAATATCATTTTAGCAATTCCCAAAGAAAAAGTAGCAAGAGAAAAAATCTCTGCATTTGATATTGCATTTGAAGCACTTAAGATAGTACAATTAGAGACTCACTTTAAAAAATATCCTTTTGAAATTAGTCTTGGCATGGCGCAACGTGTTTCTTTAGCGAGATCTCTTGTTATGGATGCACAGGCTATTTTACTTGATGAACCCTTTGCTTCGCTTGATGCTTATACCCGTTTAATATTACAAAATTGGTTAAAACAAAAAATCGCAGAAGCCAATAAATATGCAATATTGGTAACCCACGACATGCACGAAGCCTTTAATATATCACAAGAAATTCATGTACTCTCTGGCTATCCAGCTGAAATTGCAAAGACCTACAGTGAGCCAGATAAAAATTTGTTTGTGCAATATGAAAACGAAATTTTAACCTTATTAGGTGGTGATTGTATATCATAAATTATTAAAACAAAAAAATAAACAGAAAATAACAATAATTTAAATAACATACATAATTATTCATAAGTTGATAATAATTTAATTTTACTTATTTACCAGAAACGAACGTATATCCCCGACTTCATAAGTCGGGGATATACGTGAGCTTAAAAGACCTTGCACCAAACGGTGCAAGGTTGAATTGAAAGCCTGACGAGGCATGCAAAAAGACGATAGGAATTTTTGCTTGTCGAAAGTTGGCTTTAGCCGTACTATTAATCAGACGTAATTATAATTATTAATTTTTGATATAGAAAATTTGATATTTAAATAAATCGGTAGTACCCTATAATTAATAGGGGAGATTCATGACGATTGAGTTAGATTCTAATAATCATTCTGTATTTAGTTTAAACTATCATTTGATTTTGGTTATTAAATATAGAAAAAAAGTTTTAACAAATCAAAAAATGTTATTGCGACTTAGAGAAATTGCAGAATATATTGGGATAAGCCACAATGTAAAAATTAAGGAAATGAATGGGGAAACTGATCATGTTCATTTTTTGCTTAGAACAAAACCAAACTGTGAACTTTCTAAATATATAAATGCGATGAAATCGGCTACAAGTAGACTTCTTAAAAAGGAATTTCCTGAAATCAAAAAAAAACTTTGGGAAGAATCTTTTTGGACAACATCTTATTGCTTAGTAAGTGTAGGCAGTGCTCCTATAAATGTTCTGAAAAGGTATATTGAAAGCCAAGGTGGAGTTGAGCATTAATGATAACAACATATCACTACAGAATTAAAGATTCAGGGAAAGCAAATAGGGTGCTATCTCAAATGTCTCGTTCTGTAAATATGGTATGGAATTTTTGTAAACAAACTCAACAAGATGCTCTTAAAAATAAATCCGTTAAATTAATAGATGATAAAAAATCGGATGAAAAAATTTCTATTCCGTATTTTTTTTCATCTTCAGAAATGGATGGATTAGTTGCAGGAAGTTCAAAAGAACTAGGTCTTCATTCTCAAACAGTTCAGGCTATTTCTCAAGAATACATCACACGTAGAAAACAATTTAAAACACTCTTGCGTTGGCGTGGTAAAAAATCTCTCGGATGGGTGCCATTTAAATCATCTGCAATTAAAATTCATAATGGAAAAATATCTTATAATAAAAATGAATTTTCTTTTTGGAATTCAAGAGAACTACCAGAGGATGCCAAAATAAAAACAGGCTCATTTTGTCAAGATAGAAGTGGGCATTGGTATTTAAATGTTGCTTTTGAAAGTGAGCAAACAGGAATTAAAAGGGATGAAGACAAAGAAATTGGGATTGATATTGGAATTAAAATCCTTGCAACATGTTCAAATGGTGAAAAGATTGATAGACCAAACTTAAGAAAAAATGCTTTAAAAAAACTTCGCTATTTAAAAAGATGCCAACGATTTGCACAAAGAAAACAATCAAAAAGTAAAAAATATCATTCTCTTCCAAAGTCAAAACAAGAAAGAAAACTGCATGTAAAAGTAGCCAATATAAGACAAGACTATTTGCATAAAGAATCTACAAAACTTGTTAAAAAATGTTCCCTTATTGTTGTAGGTGATGTTCCTTGTAAATTCATGAATCGCAATAAAAAGCTATCAGGAATATCACTCGATTCAGGAATAGGGATGTTTAAAAATATGTTGAAGTACAAAGCCGTTAGAGCTGCTTCAATATACAAAGAAATTTCAGAAAGAGATTCAACTCGGACGTGCTCAAAGTGTAGTGAAATACTACCACGGATCGGGCTTGGAGTAAGAACATGGACTTGTGAAAAGTGCAAAACGATCCATGATCGTGATGTCAATGCGAGTATAAACATACTCAACGCATACAAGAACATGTTCCCTATCGGGCATGATAGGCCGACTCGTACGAAGAAAAATTCTAGCTAGTTTTTCTTTTGTATCTAGGGAATCCCCTTCCTCAAAAAATCGACGTTAGGAGGTTTTTAGGCAGGGGAGGATGTCAATGACGATATTCTTTACTAACAGAACGATGTTAAAAAGGATATTTTTAAATGAAATATTTATTGCATATTTTTATTATTTTATTCATTTTTTCATGTGCAAAAAATAAAGAAAATTTAACCAGCGAAAATCTTAGAAAACCAGAAAATGATAACTATGAAAACAAGAACAATTTAAATAAACAGCAGAAAAATATTTACTTTGGCAAAAATGGTTCTGTATCTTTAAATACAGAAACAGACGAATATGTTATTACAAGCATTCCAGAAAATCTCCCAGACATTTCTATTCAACTCCCATTTAGCCTTATTTTTGATAGTCAGTTAACTGATTCTGTTTATAATACTAAAAGTTCTCTATTTCCTGCAAATAAATATTCTTTATTTAAAATCCCAGAAATAATTCCTTTTGATAAAGAACTTTCTGTTGAAAGCAGACCAGGAATTGGCAAATACGTTACTCTACAAATTTCTGGAAATATTGGCAATAAAAAAAATATCTCTTATTATATTTGTTACAACACAGAAAATTACAAACATGCAAAATTTAATTTTGTTATTCAAGAAACTGATGATTTTTACTCATACCCAATATGTGAAAAATATGAAAAATTAATTAACAATAGTATTGTTACTCCACTCAATATTGCGGCAGGGGATTATATGTTTTTAAACGTTTTAATGTTTAGAGCGTATGCAAAAGGGGAGTGCTATCCGGGTGTTGAAAATTGCAAAATATACTTTAAAACTGATATAAAGTATTATTTATCTTTATCATCAATTTGATTTATTTAAAATCATTTTATAATATGATTTTTTTTTATTTGTAAAATTAAGGTAGGATATTTTCTAATGAATTCTAAAAAAACAAGATTAGAATCAGTTGTAAAAGTTTCAAGCAAGGGACAAATTGTCATTCCAAAAAAATGGCGAAACGCAGTTAATATTTGCGAGGGCGAAAAGCTTATTATAAAAGTAAGAGAAGATCATGTTATTGAATTGATTCCTTTAAAAAAATCAATTGATGATCTTTTTAATTTTTTTGAAAAATCTTATGAAAATAATAAAAAAGATGACGAGAAATTGCTGCTTGAATTTTTTAAGAAAAAGTAATTTACGATAATTATGATAAAAATTAAATTTTCTATAGTTTTTAAATTTTAAAAACAAAAAAATTTATCGTTTTTTTGATATAAAATTAAAATTTTGGTTGCTTGACTAATTTTTTTGTAATAATTTGTTTTATGCAAAATAAACCTTGCAAAAAGCTAAAAAAATGGGAGCCCAAAAGCTCCCTAATTAGCATTAAATGCTTTCGAGCTTATCTCTTACTAAAACAAGCAGAGAATAAGACTTCTGATATGATATAAAACTTTTACTTTAGTATAACAAAATTGTCAACACCAAAAGGAACTCTCTCATGCTGCAAACAGAAACCACAAAAAAAACAACTGCAAATAATACGCTAGACACTAACAATTATACACTAGGCATCGACATGGGGGTTGCAAGCATTGGATATGCTATCATTGATGAATCCTCTAAAAAAATAATTCATATGGGAACACGTTGTTTTCCTTCTCCTGCAACCAATACCGACAACAATGCAGCGACAAGACGCCTTGCCCGGGCACAACGCCGAAACACAGCACGCAAAGTGATGCGGCGACATAAACTTTTTACTTATTTACAAAAACATTCTTTATTACCTCCCTTTACTCAAACACAATTAGAAATGCTCCATGCGCCCATACCAACAGAATTTTGCACCGTTGCTTCTAAAAGACGCGAAATGGTTAGAAGGTATGCACAATTAAGAAATCAAATTATGACAAGCCTCGATGCAACCCTTTTTAAAGAGTGGTTAAATTTTTTAGAGCACCGCCCTCATTATGCAAAAACTTATTTAAAAAAACTTCCAAATATTTTTATATACTTTTTAAGATCTATTGCACTTGACGAACAAATTGATAAATATTCTTTAGGCCGTATTATTTATTTTTTTGGTCAAAGAAAAGGTTTTTTAAGCAACCGTAAAAATTTAGCAAAAGAATTAGAAGATGAGAAAAAAAATAAAATTAGCTCAGCAGTTAATAGTCTTGCAGGCCACATACAAGAAACCAAATGTCGAACATTGGGGGAATATTTGGCCAAATATGTAGATATCAACAAAGAAACAATTAGAAAAAGATACACAGCAAGATCAATGTATACCCATGAATACAATTTAATTATCAGTTCTCAAAATAGTTTAGTAAATAAAATAAAAAATGAATTTGATGACAATAGTGTTTTTGACACAATTTACAAAATATTATTTTATCAAAGACCATTAAAATCTGTAAAAAAATTAATTGGAGGCTGTGAGTTAGAAGAGGTTTTATGTGGTAAAAAAAACATTAAAAGAGCAAAAAAATGTTTATTAACCTCGCAAGAATTTAGAATTTGGCAAAGTATAAATAACTTAAAAATTGTCTCAACGTCAAATGACCCATCAGAAAGAGAATTAAAACCTCATGAAAAAAATAGTATTTTTGATATTTGCCAAAAAAAGGCTGAAGTGAGTTTAGTTACATTAGCTAAAGATTTAAAACTTAAAAACGAAAAATTTAAAAATGATATGTATTTTAATAAAAATAAGAAAAAAAGTGAAGATAAAAATGCTCCAACAGAAAGAAGAATTATAGGAAATAAAACCTTATCTAAAATTGCGAGTACTTATAAAAAAATATTTGAATTAAGCAAATTAGAACAAGAAAAAATAATAAATGCAATTATAAGTTTTGATAACTCAGAAATTTTAAAAAAGTATTTTATAGAAAAAAAATCTATTCCAGAATTAGAGGCACAAAAACTCGCCAATATTTCTTTAGAAGATGGTTACTTAAACTATAGCAGCAAAGCAATCAAAAAACTTTTACCACATATGCAAAAAGGCGAAATGTTACACAAGGCTATAGTATCAGCAGGCTATGCAAACTCTAAAAATAATAAAATTCACGACCTTTTGCCTGCTTATGTCACAATAAACAAATATGGCAATAACCCTGCTGTGCTGCGATCTCTTTCGCAGTTGCGCCTTGTTGTGAATGCAATTATCAAAAAATATGGCAAACCTAAAATAATAAGGGTTGAGCTTGCCCGAGATCTTAAATTATCGAATCAAGAAAAAAGTAAAATTTTTAAACAAAACAACGCAAATAAATTAGAAAATGAAAAAATTACTACAGAACTCAACGAAAAAAAAATTAATGTCTCTGCTTCTAACATAGAAAAATACAGACTTTGGCAAGAATGCAACTACCAATGCCCTTATTCAGGAAATTGTATAGGATTTTTTGATTTATTTGGAGACAACCCAATATTTGATGTGGAGCACATTATACCACTGAGTAGAAGTTATGATGACTCTTTTGCCAATAAAACACTTTGTCGAAATGATATAAATCGTAACAAAAAACAAAATTACACTCCATTTGAGGCTTTTTCAATCACAGATCCTGATGAATACGAAAAAATTCTTATGCGTGTTGAAAAATTTAATTCTCCATTTAAATACAGAAAACTATTTCGCTTTAAAGAAAAAAATATTGATACAGAATTTATCGCCAGAATGCTCAATGACACACGGTATGCTTCAAAACTTGCAACGCAATATCTTGAGTTACTTTATGGTGGAATTGTTGATAGCGAACGCAGCCAGCGTGTTAGAGTTTCGTCGGGTCAGGTAACCGCAATTTTAAGAAAAAACTGGAAACTCAATAAACTGCTTTCGCAAGAAAATACCAAAACCAGACTTGACCACAGACATCATGCCATTGATGCGTTGGTGATTGCGCTCACCAACGAAAGTGCAATAAAATTGATTAATAAATCAGCGTCTCGTGGCGAATTTAAGTATGAAAACAGATTTTCAAAAATTGAAATAATTTGGCCTGATTTATTGCAGCAAACCCAAAAACATCTTAATAAAATGCTAATATCTTTTTATATTTCTCCTAAAATTAATGCGCTTCTCCATGAAGAGACAATATTAAGCAAAAAAAATGAGAATTTTTATTATAGAAAAAATATTAATGAAATTAAAAGCTATATAAATAATACAAAAAAATATGATAAATTTGTTTTAGATCCAGCTTTAACAAATATAATTAAAAATAAATACAACGAAAATATTTTAAGTCAAACCAAAATTACAAATACTAATACAGTTATTTTTGATCAAACCAAAATTGACACTCTCCCCTATTTAACTGTTAAAAACTCTTCAAACAAAACAAGCCCATTTGCCAAAGAAGCAAATGATAAAATTTATGTTAAATCATTTCGTAATAAAACTGATAATACAGAAAATTCTGTACTTGAAATTGGCACAGGCATTCAAAAAAGATATGTTGCAAAAAATTATTACCATCATATTTCTGTATTTTCTACTAATAAAAAAGACATACATGATATTATATTTAGCAAATATCTTGATGTTATGAACAGAAAAAAATCAGGACAAAAAATTATAGTAAAAAAACACCATAATGATCCAGAAGCAAAATTTTTATTTTATTTAAAAAAATCTGATATTTTTGAAATAGAAGAAAATGGAGTCAAACAATATTATATAATCATAGGTTTTGAAGCAGATAATAGAATAAAATACTCTCACATATATGATGCTCAAAAAAAACCTACTAGAAAAAGCATCAATAATTTATTAAAAATGAAATTTAAAAAACTTAAAATTTCGCCTTTAGGAGAAATTTTACAGTAAGCAGTTTATTTTATGTATTGTAGGGAATAAGACTTCTGATATGATTGTAACGCTCTCCCTTAAAAACCCAATTTGGCTGGAACTTGCAGGGAATAAGACTTCTGATATGATTCAGAAACTATCGAATGATTTACAATCACCCGCTGGAACTTGCAGGGAATAAGACTTCTGATATGATTGCCATTATCAACTCTTCGACCGCTATCTGGCTGGAACTTGCAGGGAATAAGACTTCTGATATGATAATTTTTAGTGAAAGCAGGAAGTGGACTTGGCTGGAACTTGCAGGGAATAAGACTTCTGATATGATTTTTAGACCAATCTGCTTGTCCTTTTTTTTGCTGGAACTTGCAGGGAATAAGACTTCTGATATGATTAAGCGCGTGATGCGTCTCTATCAACTTTAGCTGGAACTTGCAGGGAATAAGACTTCTGATATGATACCAACTGTTAAGCTTCCTTTCTGTAGTTCGCTGGAACTTGCAGGGAATAAGACTTCTGATATGATTGTTGCTGTTTGATTAAAATCGCCTGTATCGCTGGAACTTGCAGGGAATAAGACTTCTGATATGATAGACCCGTCAATAACTTACTAATTATTGACGGGATTTTTTTATTTTTAGAGCTAAAAAAGGAGTATTTCGGGTAGTGGTTCTTCTGTTTTTTCTTTGTTTTTTCCAAAAAATACTTTTTGCTTACCAAATTGCCTGTCTGTCACCAGCAACAGCCTAACCTGCCCAGATGGCGGTAATCGTTCTTCAATAAATTTTTGAGTACTTATACTTGCATCTTCGCTCGGAAAGTAAATTGCATACACAGAGTACTGCAACATACTAAATCCTTTTGATATGAGTAATTTTCTAAATTTTGCATAGGCTTTTCTTTGTTTTTTAGTTTTGGTTGGCAAGTCAAATAAAGCAAACAACCACACAGCAGAATACGCTCCAGAAATTTTTACCAAACTCATAATGTTATTTTCTTAATGTAATTTATTAAAATATTATTTTATTAAATTCGGAAGAAATAAGCTTACTTGTCCTGTAACAAATGCCTTGCTCAAAGATTGCGCTGACAAGGTAATAATATCCTGCAGCTGGCGCTCTTCTTGATCAACAGTAAATTTTTTATATAATACTGCAATCAGCCTTTGTTTAATGTCTTGCGTTAATTTATTTTCAGTAAAGTTTTCTGCTTCTACAATTAAAAAAACCTCTCGGTCAATAATAGGACGAAATGGTTCCATTAAATCATCTGCCAAACAAAAAGGATTGTATTTCCCTTTATGAAATACACCAATTGATGGGTTTAATCCGCAAGCACACAAACTCCTCGCTACCACAGCTCTAAGCACGGCATACCCATAATTTAAAAACATATTTTCATTTTCTGCTGTAATATCTCTTTTAAATTGTTTATTTTTACAAATGTTTTTCCAGTATATAATTGCTGCTTGCGCTTCTAAATTACCCTCGTCACCACTTTTTACTTTTTTACACAAATCTAAAAGCCCAAAATGCTCTTCTCTTCTGTTTAAAAGTAAATAGCCTTGGGCTTCAATTTTTTTAGCAATAATTTTTTTCCAAAGTTGCTTTTTAAAAGGAAGGGTTGCAAGAATTTGTTTAGCAAAACGCTGCGTTTGCACCGAGTGTGCCACCAAAGGTAACAGCATCCCAATAGGCATATGTTTGGTATCACAGCAAACAAATATACACCCGTATTCTGCTAATTTTGCTAATACAGCGTGCGTATAATTTACCGCTGGCGATGAGACAATAAGCGCAGAGATTTCTGCAAACGGGACTGTAACTTTATTACTGGATTCTATGACCAAAAGCTCACTAAAAGAAGAAAGCCTTACATTTTGTATAGAAATATCAATAATTCTCTTAATCATTACAATTAATGGGAAATTTTTTTAATAAAATGCGAGGAAATACTTTTAACATTTGCCTCATCAAACACGTCGCAGGCCAATTGAAAATCATCAATATCTAAAAAACCTTTTTCATTGAGCACGTCTTTAAGTTTATGAAACGAATCCACCAACATAGCATTTTGATCCAATAGACCGTCCATTTCGGCTCTTAGCTTGCACACCTCGCCACCTATTCTTGTAATGCTATCTAAAATTTGCTCTATTTGTTTGACCAAGTTTGAATTGAAACTGTGATCATCAGCAATATTAGTCAAAGTGTCCAAATCAAGAGCGTAGCCATCTAAATTTTCGTCTGCAAACTCATCAAATAATTCTTGAGGGGTGTTAGACATTTCACTTCCTTCCACTTAGCGTCTACATTGTGCTCTATTTCAGATCTTTCTACTTGTCGGAAGGGAATAAATTGAAATAAGAGGAAAGAATTGGTTGTCTGTCTCTAAAATTGGCGCAGCTCCACAATGTATGTTAAATGTCTGTTGGTTTTTAGCTGTTTTTATTTTGTTTGAAAGGATAAATTCTGAATCATGTTAAATATTCTCAAGTCTCTCTTTGGAACGAAAAACGATCGAGAATTGCGTAAAATTGCACCTATTCTAACAAAAATAAACTTACTCGAATCTCATTTAGAAAAGCTGACAGATTCTGAGCTTAAAGCCAAAACAGATGAGTTTAAAACACGTCATAAAAGCGGTGAAAGCATTGATAGCCTTTTGCCAGAGGCTTTTGCTGTAGTCAGAGAGGCCAGTAAACGTAGCTTAGGAAAAAGACATTTTGATGTGCAGTTAATTGGCGGCTATGTTTTACATCAAGGCAAAATTGCCGAAATGCGCACCGGCGAAGGAAAAACTCTTACCGCTACGGCACCAGTTTACCTCAACGCGTTATCAGGAAAAAACGTTCATGTTGTCACAGTCAACGAGTATCTTGCCTCTACGCAATCTGAAGAAATGGGAAAATTATATAGTTTCTTAGGACTAACGACTGGCTGCATTTTTTCTGGAATGTCTGATGAAGAACGCCAAAAAGCCTATGCCTGTGATGTTACCTACGCAACCAACAATGAACTTGGTTTTGATTACTTACGAGATAATATGAAAGTTCGTTTAGAAGACTTTGTGCAACGCGGACATCATTTTGCCATTGTTGACGAAGTGGATTCTATTTTAATTGATGAAGCACGTACCCCACTGATTATTAGTGGCCCATCCGACACCTCATCAGACAAGTATGTTGTTGCCAATAATGCGGTGAGAGGATTGCGCAAAGAACTCGATTACACTGTTGACGAAAAATCACGTTCCTGTGCATTAACCGAAGCCGGCATTGCAAAAGTTGAAAAACGCCTCAATATCGAAAATCTTTTTGATCCAGAAAATAACGAGTTGGTGCATGCTTGCAACAATGCGTTACGAGCGCTTGTCTTATTTAGACGTGATGATCACTATATTGTACAACAAGGTCAAATTATTATTGTCGATGAATTTACAGGCCGCTTAATGCAAGGCAGACGCTTCTCTGATGGCCTGCACCAAGCCTTAGAAGCCAAAGAAAATGTACCAATTCAACCAGAAAACCAAACCCTTGCTCAAGTCACATTACAAAACTACTTTCGTATGTATGACAAGCTATCAGGTATGACAGGAACAGCAGATACTGAAGCCGTAGAATTTCATAACATTTATAAACTCAACGTTGTGGTCATTCCAACCAACCGCCCGATGGTTCGTAAAGATCATGATGATGTGTTATTTGTAAAACAATCTGTTAAATTTACAGCCGTTGCCGATGAAATTGAGCGCGTTCATAAAACAGGACAACCTATTTTGGTTGGTACAGTGAGTATTGAAAAAAGCGAACAGTTATCAAAACTGCTCAACGAGAAAAAAATCCCGCATCAAGTATTAAACGCAAAACACCACGAACAAGAAGCTTTAATCATTGCGCAAGCAGGACAAAAAGGCAAAGTGACCCTTTCTACCAACATGGCAGGGCGCGGTACAGATATTATTCTTGGCGCAGGAGTTGCAGAACTTGGCGGACTTTACGTCATTGGTACCGAACGCCACGAAAGCCGTCGTATTGACAATCAGTTGCGTGGACGTTCTGGACGCCAAGGCGATCCTGGTGCTAGCAAGTTTTTCTTATCATGGGAAGATGAGCTCATGCGCCGCTTTAATAATAAAGCCAACCAATTTATTATGGAACGCTTTGTTGGTGACGAAGCCATTCATGATCCAAGGCTCACAAAAGTCATTAGCAAAGTGCAAAAACGGGTTGAAGGATTTAACTACGATATTAGAAAACAACTTCTCCAATATGATGATGTGTTAAATCAACAACGCAAAACCATTTATGCAGCGCGCATGAGAATTTTACGCAAAGAAAATGTAAAAGACATTTTAACAGGCGAACCTGTTATAAAGTTTGCCCATACAATATGTGATGACTTTATACCGCCATCTGGCTTGCCAGGAGAAATGGTCACAATTGACTTTAAAAACTTGGAACGCGTATTGTTTAGAAATTTTAATAAAGCTATCCCATTTTCAAATACAGAAAGAGCTAAAAACGAACTCACTCGCGAAGAGTTTTATCAGCTTATTACGCAAAAACTCATTCAAGAGTACGAAGAAAAAGAAAAACTGTTTGGCACTGAGCAAATGCGCGATATTGAACGCTGGGTCATGCTGCAAACAATTGACTCGTGGTGGAAAGATCATTTATTAAATATCGATCACTTAAAAGATGGTATTGGCTTACGTGGTTATGCACAAAAAGATCCGCTGCAAGAATATAAAAATGAAGCTTTTGAATTATTTATAAGACTTATTGCTGCTATAAAGCAAGATACTCTGCAAATGATTTATAGAGTGCAGCCTAATTTAGCTGAAAAATTTGTGGCAGAGGCGCGTGAAGAAGCTGAAAAAAAATCAAAAAATGAGCTTAAAAATTCGAACTTAAAACACGATGATCCCAAACGCTTAATGCAACCTACTACTTAATATCTAAAAAAAATTTATTATTTTAAATACTTTTAAAATTTTGTTTTTACCAGAAACGAACGTAAAGCCCCGACTTCTAAAGTTGGGGCTTTATGATAAATTTAAGTATAAAACACTCTTTGACTCCCTTTTGATTTACCACTCTGTAAAAACTGAATCAATTCTTTACTATTTAAGGCATTTGTTAAATTTTTTTTAATTAATGATTCATTCGGATAATTAATATTAGTTTTTGTAAAATCTAAAAAACCAAAACTCAAATCACTTGTTTGATATTTGAGTTGGGAAGTATTCAAAGTAAATGACATTGTAAAACAAATATTATTTTCTAACTTAACTTTAGAGCTATTGCTTTTATTTAAAATTTGATAATTTTCAAATAAATGAATGCAAATAAATAAATATTCATGTGAGTTAGTTTTTTCTATAAATAAATATTTCATTGAAAAATCTAATTTAATATAATAATTAGAGGCCATATATGAGTCTAAAAAAATCTCTAAATTAAATATTTCATTTTGATTACAAAAATCCATACAAAAATTTATAAATATTGCATCGCAATTCTGAGTTACAGATTCAAGATTCGATTTTAGTGCATCATTATGAATTAACACTCTATTTTGATTTGAATCAAAAGTTTTATAATTTGCAATATTTTTTAAAGAGTTAAACTCTTCAAAATTTTTGTTGCAACTTTTAGAAATAATTTTTTGGTTATAAACAACTATTTTCCTCTTCCAATCTGTAAAAGTTGCTAAAGTATTTTTTTTGAGACCACAAAAAAATAAATCCGCAATTTTTGCAACACCATTAGTAATAGTAATACTTTTGTAATAAATGTAATATTGCATTAGGACACTATTTTTTGAAAGTTGTTTAATTATACCAGAATAAATATAAGAAATGGTTTCAACACTTTTAAAGTTATTATCCGAATTCTTATTATTATAAAAGTCGAGCACAAATTGATGTATTTTTAAATCATCCGCAAAAATAACAAATTCATTTATTTTTTTTTGCGCAAATTTTGTATCCTTATAAATATATTCAATTAAAAAAAATATCCAGTAACTTTTACTTTTCAAACTGTATTTTTTATTCAAAAATAATTTATTAAAATCCAATAGTTTAATTAAAAATTGAGAAACAAAAATTCTCTTATCGTAAAACTTTGAAGACGAATTTGTTACAAAGTTTTCACATAAAGATTTATCAGATTTTTCTTGCTGATTTAATAGTAAAGCCTTTTTAGTATTAAGAAATAATAAATATTTTTTACAACTTTCGATTATAATATTTTCATAGAAATATTGTGTTGTAAGAGATTGAATTTCAAATTTTAATGACTTTATTTTTATTTTAAATGAACAGTAATTTCCTCCGTAATTATTAATCAGACGTTGAAACATTTTTCTAAAGTTAGATATGTTACGAATAGAAAACTGCTCAATCCCTTTATTTGGATAATAAAATACTAAATGAGGCTCATTAAACCTTGCATATAAAAAAATTCCATATATTTTTTTTGAATTTGAAACTTCTTGAATATAATAAAAATAAGAATAATCTAAATTTTTATATATTGAAAAACATTCTATATCTTGTTCTAATTTTCTCAAAAAAGGGGCTTCATGCTGAGTATGACAATGAGTCGATACAATTCGCAAATTTCTATCCTGCACAACAGAATAAATAAGCGAGGTTGATCTTAATAAAAAATCGTTAATTTTATCTTCACCAAACAATACATCTGCATCGTTTTCTTCTAAAAAATTTTCGAGCGTCGCAGGATTTAATTCTACAAAATTTGTTAGTTCTTTTTTTTGTCCTGTTATATTATAAAGCGTATAAAGATCTTTTAGATTTGCGGCGGTATTATTATATTTGTCATATTTTTTTTGAATTTCTCTGGCTTCATTTTCATACCTTAATCGTTCTTCATTTGACATTGCATCTAAGTTTGGCCCCGATGTATCAAAATGGTATGTTTTTTCAAATTCAATACGCCTACGGTTGATACTATCAACTTTCTTTTGAATTTTACTAGGAACATAGCTATTATTCATTATACTAAAACGTTGTTCTTGGATATGCTCAGAATAAGATGCAAAGCTTGAATTGTTTTCTTTATAATAAAGATCAAACTCTAAAAGATCACCATTTTTTTGAAAATCTTCTTTAATAAATTTAAGAAATAAAGTAACAGACAAAAAATCATTACAAGATTTTAATTTATTTGTTGCTAAACTATCAGTACAGTTAGATTTTTCATTATTTTCCATAATAATTAAAAACTCTCCATAACAAAATATTTATAAGTAAATTATAAATATTTTGTTAATATATACAATTTAATTATAAATTCAAAGCAAATTTTAATTTTAATATTAAAATCACAAAAACAACTAATATAAACAATGTTATTTTTACAATTAAATTATATTATTTAATTGTATAACTTTTATTCATAATTATTTAAATTTCAGTATATTAATCAATTTTTTCAGTATTAAAAATAAGAACTATTTTTGAGAGTTTAGATAATATTGAGCAATTACAATAAAAAATCTTGGGTGTTTTTTGAGCTTGAAATATAATGATTTTTTATTTTACAGCTATCTGTTATTGAAAATTCTAGATCATAAACTAAATTTTTTATATTTAAGTTTATCCAACGAAATTTTTCTGCTTTTACGGTTTCGATCGAAACATTTAATAAATAAATCAAATTTCTCATTGTATATGAAGACTTACACTCAAAAAGAGTGTTTTTATCTGAATCTAAAGAAATATTAAACTTTATATCATATTTACTTAATGTATTTTTAAAATAGTAGTTAATTACATACATTAATTCTTTAATTTTAATTGGTTTAAATTTTTTGTTTGATTTATTAATTTTAAAAAATAATTTAATTAATTTACTAGTTTTATGCTTTGAAATAATTTTTTTAGACACTTTTCCTTCAGCCAAAACATATTTTTTATAACAAGGGTTATTCTTTATTATGTTTAATCTTCTCAATTCGAGTTTTTGAACAATTCGATTGGCCAAGTATTGCAAATATAAAATTTGACTCTCAGATAAATGATTGATCTTGTTATCCATAATACATAAGGACCCAATTGTATTACCATCATTTGTAATTAACGGGACCGCAGCATAAAAACGGATATAAGAACTCCTAAAAACAAAAGAGTTTTTTATTAAATTTTTATCGCATAACGTATCGTTTACAATAACTGGAGTATCATGAACAAAATTAAAACATTGAAAATCAACTTTATTTTTTACAAATTGATTGTCTAATCCAACAACAGACTTCACTATCAAAGAATCATGACTAACAAAACTTATAAACGCAATCGGACAATTTAAAGTTTTTGCTGCCAAAAAGGTAAATTCAGAATATTCATTTTCAGGAAAATATTCGTTAATATTATAACTATGCAAAAATTGCTTTATATTATTATCTATTGTTGAACAAATATTTTTATCCTCAAAAAAAAATCTTTTTTTAACTATCATTACTTAATTCCCTAAAAAATGTTTAATTGATTTCAAATATCTATTTTTTAGTAAACTTTAAGAAAAAAACTAAATTTTAGCATTCGCACATTTTAATAAAATTTAATTAGATATTATAACAATGCATGAAATATAAAATAGTTTATACTTAAAACAACATGTAAATCCATACACATTTAATATATTAACAATTTGAAAAAAATATGCAAGGAAATAACCTTTATTTAAATAAAAAACAAATACAATAACCATTTATGAAGCAATAAAAAATCAAATTTATTAAAATATAAATTTTAATTTTTATAATTTTTAAAATTATAGTTAATTAAATAAATCAAAAAAAATTCTCAATTATCAATAAAATTGTAAAAAACAATAAATAATTTTTCTGTTCCAAAACAAGTATTCGTAAATACTAGAAAATATTTCTTTGAGAAAACATTTTATCTAATATTCTATAATTCATAATAGAATTTATAATTTTTTCATCAATTCCTATTTCTGGAAATAACAAATTAAAAGAATTAACAAGGTTAATTATCTTTTCTTGTCCTCGTAAAGAACAACTGTTAAAATCAACATTATTTTGTAAAAAATTCATTGCATTAAATTTATCGACTTCTTGCCCCAATTCTTTACCTCCTAAACTCATGATTCGAAGAAAATGTCTTGAAAAATACGATAGATTACCATTTTTAAAAATATTATTGAGTTGCTGTACAAAAGGATCTTTTAAGTCAACTTCTGGTTGGTAAGGTTCTGCCCAAACTTGTAAACAAAATCTATCCAGTAATGGTTCACTAATTTTTTGTAAATATTTTCGACTTTCTCTGGGATGACAACGACAAGCCTTTTTATTTGAAAATAAAAAACCACAAGCGCAAGGATTTGTTGTCGCACACAATTGAAAATTTGCGGGATAGCGAATATTTCCACCAGCACGAGATAAAAATACCTGCTTTGCATCAAGTGGTTCCCTTAACGACTCTAAACTTGACGAAGAGAACTCTGCCAACTCATCTAAAAACAACACTCCGCAATGCGCCAAAGACACTTCTCCTGGCTTTAAGCTACTGCCTCCAATAAGAGCAGCAGGAGTTGCCGAATGGTGAGGACAACGCAACGGTCTTGCAACATCTTCAACAACAGAGTGAATAAGTTTAATATCAAGTTTTTCTCTTTCTGTTAATGGATTCAATAATTTTAAAATTTTTTGCAATGCAAAACTTTTGCCAACACCAGGCTCTCCTGCAATCAAAATATGATGTTGTCCAACAGATGCAACAAGTAATGCTACACAAATTCTAGGATTTTTTAACAAAATTGTGATTATACTTTCTACTTCTTTTACTCTTTCTAAAAACTCAGTTTCAGAATTATTATTTATTTCATCTTCAATTTGTGAATCCATTTTATCTCTATTAGATAAATTTATTTTTAGTAATTCAGGATTTTTTATTTCTTTTCGACTATTATACCAATCTTTTAAATTATAAAAAAACTCAATTTTATGCTGTATCGACAAACTTAAATATTCTTTTGCAGACACAGGTAAGCACAAACTTGGATATATTTCTGAATTTAATAAAATTGATTGGTAAATTAATGGATTTTGTAGTTCCTTTAGTTCGCCTGATAAAGAAAGCTCACCCGCTAAATATTGTTTTTCTGGGAAAAACAATGGTGCACTATTTTGATTCTCTTGATGCAACGCATAAATTATTGAAGCAGCAACAGCAAAATCAAGTTGCGATAAAGACAATCTTGAAATCTTGGCTAACTCACTTGGTGTAATATTCACAACAATTCGCCTTGCAGGAATTTGAATCCCTATGCTTTCTAATGCCGAACGGACTCTTTCTCGCATGTCTCGAGTTGCTTCAGCACTGAGCCCCAAGATACTCAGTCCAGAAAAACCGCTGCCAATGACGGTTTCAATTTCAAGAGTGACAACGTCAACCCCAACTAGCAAACACGAATAAGTTTTTACCATAAGCTTTAAGTCCTTATTTTTTGAGAAATCTGCTCTCATCAAATACAAGACTTTTCAATACGCAAATTGTTATTGCATAATAAAGGAATGCATAATAAATGAACGAAAACGTTAATTTGTGAACGATTTACGGACAAAGACCCACTGAATTTTTAAATATAAATAACTAATTTAACTAGATAAGTTCAATTCTTAAGTTTAATATAAAACTTCCGATACATTAAGAAGCTGACAATTTTGAGGACCCCTAACATGAGCAAGACAATTTTAATTGTCGATGATGTACCAACAATCAGAAATCTTGTGAAATTTGCTCTTTCTAAGGCTGGGTTTTCTATTATCGAAGCAGAAGATGGTTCAGTTGGGTTGTCATTAATTAAAACACAAAACATTGATTTGGTTATTTCAGAACTGCATATGCCTGTTATGGGGGGTTTTGATTTAGCAAAAGCAATAAAAGCAGACCCTAAAATTCGACATGTTCCTATATTTATTTTGACAAAAGATCCCAATCCTGAAGATGCGCAACAAGGTAAAGAAATAGGAGTCAATGCCTGGATTATTAAACCTTTTGTACCTGATAAATTACTAGCAGCTGTAAAAAAAGCGTTGAGTTAAAAATTAAAACATATTTTTAAGCTCTTCATACCCACCTGGTTGCAAATATCTTGTTAATTTATAACCCTTATGAATTAAAAATGTTTCCGCTCTTTCTGCTCGCGCACCTGAGCGACAATAAATAAAAACTTCTTTATCTTTTGCTATTTCTGAAAATCTTGATTCAAATACAGACATAGGAATATTGATGGCATCCTTAAGCATACCTGATGTGCATTCTGAAGGTTCTCTAATATCTAATAAAACTTTTTTTTTGCTATCCCCAGTATGATACATTTTTACAAACTCTTCGCAGTTTAGCTTCATATACTTCCTCATAATTGAATCTAATTAAAAATATATTAAAACTATATCTTTAAAATTTTGCTGATATAGTTCAATGTAAAGAGAAAACCTTTCACTCTCTTATCTGAGGGGCGCAATATGCCATCAAGTATTCTACAAAAATTTAGAAATGTTGGAAGACTCACCCACATTGTTAATATTTTAGCACGTTACGGTTTTAAACGAGAAATTCAACGCACCGAACTCGGCGATCTTCTTCATACCAATAAAAACGAGTCAGAACCTTTGATTCATCCATCGCACACTCATTTATCTCGAGCTAAAAGACTTGCAATGGCTTTTGAAGAACTTGGCCCCACATTTGTAAAACTGGCACAATTACTCTCTATGCGAGAGGATCTGCTTCCTAAAAGTTATGTTTATGAATTTAAAAGATTATGTGACAAAGTCAAACCCATCGCTTTTAAAGTTGTTGAAAAAACATTAGAAAACGAACTTACTCCCCAATTACTTGAAGAAATTGAATTTTTTGATCCCAAACCGCTTGGTTCTGCTAGCATTGGTCAAGTGCATCGCGCCAAACTAAAAAATGGTGAGCATGTTGTCTTTAAAATTCAAAAACCAGAAGTCGATAATTTGATCAATAACGATCTTGCAATTTTAATGGCAATTGCAACAATTCTCGAAACAGCATTACCAGAACTTAAACTTCTTAGACCAACATTAATTATTAGTGAATTAAAACGTTCTCTGTTAAATGAGCTTGATTACTCACGTGAAGCAGCAAACACAGAACGTATGCGACAATTTTTTAAAAATAATAATAATATTGAAATTCCAATAATCAATTATAAATTTTGTACATCAAAAATTTTATGTATGAGCGAAATTCAGGGAACTAAATTAACCGAAGGGATTGAGCTTAATGATAAAGATAAAATAGCAAAAATTGGGATTGAAGCGTTTTTAGAGATGACGTTTGAATTTGGTATTTTTCATGGCGATCTCCATCCCGGAAACTTTATTTTAATTAAAGATAATAAACTTGGAATTATTGATTTTGGAATTACCGTTCGCTTAAAAAAAGATTTGCGCAACACTCTTGCATTTATGTTTTATTCCCTAGGAAAACATGACATCGAAACCTGTGCAAGGCTATTTGTCGAGTTAACAGAAAATGATGATTTGTCTCATAGCTCTCAGCTTGAGTCAGAAATTTTAGAAATTCTCGACCACATTGTCACAATGCCTCATCAAGATTTTCAATTAGGCAAAACATTAATGAAAATTGCTCGCGTGTCTGCAAAATGGAATGCTCCTTTAGAAAGAGAATTGATTTTATTCTTTCGAGCATTAATGGCACTTGAAATTTTTGCAAAAAGCGTACAACCCAGATTTAAAATTTTAGAATTTGCACTCTCTTACTATGAAGATCATAAACTATTGCAATTCAATAAAAATTGGCTCGAAAAAAACCTTGGACTTGCAATGCATGATTCTGGAGCATTTTTAAAAGATCTCCCCATCACACTTAGAATTTTGGCAAAAAAATTACAGAGTGGCTCGCTTTCCTTTCAAGTAAAATGCGATGATATTGTATACTTATCTCGTGAAGTTGACAGGGCATCAAATAGACTTAGCCTTGCTATCCTACTCGGTGCAATTGTACTTGGCAGTAGTATTGCTACTTATGGAAAACAAGGTAGACTATACGACTTCCTAGCATCAGTGGGTCTTATTGGCTTTGGAATTGCCTTATTACTAGGATTATGGCTGATTATCGAAATTATTCGATCAGGAAGATTTAAGTAGAGGATTATGACACCTGGGTTTTGCGTTGATATTTGGCTCTGTTACGGAAGCTTCTCCTATGGGTTTGAAAGCCAAATCCATGATTATGGAGAACACGAAGTTGCATTATCTCTTCAAGCCCAATCAGATGAACACGCTCAAGAAATGGAGTCTTTTTTTGAAAAACTCGTTGAAAAGCCAAAAGGTTTGTTGCGTGTTGAACTACGTGTTTATGGACCAGACAAAATTTTTAAACGCCATAATATCCATAGCCCTATTTACTTGTTTACAGACATGGTTCCAAGGCAAGGGGCAAAGCAAGGCTGCTCACCAATTTTAAAGTTTTTTTCCATAAAAGGCATTTCTCCAATCAATTCTGAAAACTGGAAAAAACTTGTCCGTCAAATTTGGAGTCAAAGATAACAAAAATTTGTAAAAAGAGATAATATTATAATAAATATTGTCACATTCTGTTTTTGTATGCGCTATGTGCCGTTTTCTTTGTCCTTGGAGGAGAGCCTTGCGACAAGATTTTATTAAAATTAAACTGTTTGTTTTTAAGACCATCATGTTCTTACTTCTTAATCATTTACTTACCACGACCGCAATTTCATTAGAACGGGTGGTAAACGGAGAAGAAGTCTATGAACCCAAAAAAACTACGAATCAAACCAAAACTCCAAAAAACGAGCACAAAGAATCAAACTCTCATGCACCCAATGCAGCAGAAACAAAAAAAGAATCTGCAACCAAAAAAGATACCGAACACAAAGGCTCCGAAGAAAAATATAAAGGCAATCGTGTTGTAAATTTACCCGAAAATGATCAGTACGATATTCATAAGCCAAAAGGCATAATTTGGTTTTCTGCTGTGTTTGTGATACTGCTGATTATGATATTTGTATTTACTTAATTTCTGAATTATTCCTTGAAAGACATTTTTTTATGACAGAAAAAACAATTTTTGAAAAAATTCTACATGGTGAAATTCCATGCAAACCTATTTATGAAGACGAATACACTCTTGCTTTTCATGATATCAATCCGCAAGCTCCTGTTCATATTTTAGTTATTCCTAAAAGAAAAATTATCAACGTTGCAAACTCCAACGAGTCTGACATTGAACAAATGGGACGAGTTCTCTTTACAGCAAAAAAAGTTGCAGTAATATCAGGTATAGACAAAACTGGTTATCGGTTAATTATAAACAACGGCGATGATGGCGGCCAAACAGTTTACTACATGCATTGCCACATTCTTGGTGGGCGCTCCCTATCCTGGCCACCAGGTTAATTTATGACGTTCATGGACAGCATTATTTTATATATATTAGTTGGGGCTGCATCGGGTACGCTTGCAGGATTGCTTGGACTTGGTGGTGGCGTGGTTATTGTTCCAACCTTAGCCTATATCTTTTCACAAATGGGAATTTCACACGACCATATTATGCATTTGGCAATTGGGACATCATTAACCACCATGGTTTTTACTTCGTTTTTTTCTACTCTTGCGCATCATAAATATAAGCGGGTTGAATGGCAGGTGGTCAAAAAATTTGTACCTGGAATCATTATTGGATCAATTTTAGGTACATTTTTATCCAACCAACTTGAAACAAAATCATTAACATTAATTTTTGCTATCTATTTAATTTTAATTTCCATTCAAATGTTTATTAAATCAAACAGCGACCTTAACAAATCAACAAAAAAATCAAAACTAAAAGAAAGTTATCCAATCCTCACTTTAGGAGGCATGGGTGTTGGAACATTATCGGGCCTTTTAGGAGTAGGAGGCGGAACTCTGACCGTTCCATTTTTAACACTCTTAAGAAAAAAAATTCACAACGCCATTGGCATTTCTGCAGCCTCTGGACTTTTTGCCACACTGTTTGGCACTATTAGTTATATTGGTTTTAGTCTTGGCACTCCAAATTTGCCAGAAGGATCGTTTGGTTTTGTATATCTTCCAGCTGTGATTGTTATTGCATTAGTGAGTTCTATATTTGCACCTTTAGGAAGTAAGCTTTCAGGAGTTTTGTCTGCAAAAGTATTGATGCGGGTCTTCTCAATTATTTTATTATTTATTTCTATTAAATTGCTTGTCACATATGTCACATAAATTTTTTAAAAATTAAATAATTAACTTATTAAAAAATCGTGATGCGATGACTAATTTAGCTTTTGTAACCTTTGTATATATGCTTGCACAAACGCTTCGCCTGTATGCGCACCTTCATAAGGTGTGCCATTAATTAAAATAAGAGGTGTGCCTTGAATATTGAGTTTATTTGCAATGACGGCATCATCTTTTAATTTTTGCAACTCTACATGATTTTCAACACAAAAAGTAAATGCATTGACATCCATTCCTAATGAAGCGGCATACGATTGCATTCCTGCTAACGAAAAACTTTTTGCTCTTTCTTGATTATCCCAATACTGACCAGAAAATGCCCACGATTTAAATTCCCAAAACTTGTTTTGTTGGCCAGCGCAGCGAGTTGCTTCAGCAAGAGAACAAGAATAGGGATAGCCTCCTGATGAGGGCACATAAGGATTGCATTGATTGCTTAAAGGAAAAAATCGATAAACAAATAATACCTTATCAAGTCCTACAATATCTTGAGCCTTAATAATTGCATCTGTTGCTGTTTTACAATGGGGACAACCATAATCCGAAAACACTTGCACAATAACCTTAGAGTTATCGTCACCACGACGATAATCTTCTCCATTTCCCACGTAATTAGTTTTATTTATTACTAATAAATTTTCTGGCGCTGGTGGTTGTGGTGATTGTGGTGGTGTAACTTCTGGCGTTTGACTTTGTATATTGACATTCGAATTATTGGCATCAGTTGTTGTGTTATTTTTCACTTGATCTGAGCTAACTGACGAACTATCTTTAAAATAATTAACCAAAATTGGCGACAACAAACCTGCAGCAAGTGGAGGAATCCCTAAACACAAAGAAACTGCTAAAAAAGTGACTAACGCATTTGATGATTCTGATTGTTTTAGCGAACGCGTTTTAAAAAACTGATTCACTTTTAAAACAGCGTAAATCACAACTGTCACATGAATCGCACTGCAAGTAGGACAAAGCATTTTTAATATAAAATAAGAAATATAGAATAAAATACTTACAGAAAAAAATCCAACTACAGCTATAATTAACTCTAAATTCGCAAGCCATTTTAAATTAACTTTACAAAACTTTGGCAAAAGAGCAGCAGAAAGTATAATCGCAAAATAAGCCATTCCCCATGCACCAAGAGGAATTGCCGCAATCTCTCCGTAAGAACTGCCTATAACGTTTGAACATCCAACAGTTGTTGTAAAGTCACAAACTGGTGCTAATCCTGATTTCAGCAATAATTGTATGTGTACAATTAAAGCGTATAGCGATAAGAAAAAACCTATAATCCCTATTATTATTGAAAAAATACTAATTTTAGTTTGAGTTTCTAAATTATTACCATCATAACTTTGTTGATCCATAAATAATCCTATTCCGTAAATGACAAATTAATAGTTTGTTGTACTTTCGCGTTGATTCACAATGTTACAACCGCTGCTTGTGCCTATTCGAATGGCTCCCTCTTGGACAAATTGCAATGCATCATGATGATTTCTCACACCACCACTCGCCTTAATCCCAACATAAACTCCTGTTTCTTGTTGAAATTGGTTAAGTGCAGCACGCATAATTTTTACATCAGAGAGTAAAGCACCTCTGGAGGCAAAACCTGTAGACGTTTTTACAATGTGAATCCCTGAACTTGCTGCTAAAAAAGAGCATTGATAAATTTCTTCTTCTGAAAGCAACGCTGTTTCTAAAATCACTTTTACAATTTTATTTTTTGCTGCGCGAACAACAGCTTGATATTCTAATTTTAGTTCAGACCAATTTTGCTCTTTTACCAACGAAACATTTTGCACAAAATCTATTTCATCGACACCATTTATTAATGCATTTTCTATTTCATGAATTTTTGTTTCTAATGTTTGAAAACCAAGGGGAAAAGCAACCACTGTGCAAAGTTGTACCGATGAGTTTTCAATTAATTTTTTTGCTTGCTGTAAAAAACAAGGAGGCAAGCACACAGCTCTAAAATCAAAAGTTATTGCTTCTTGGCACAGTTTGTCAATTTCAGTTTTTGCAATATTTTGTTTTAATAATGTAGAATCTATTAGTTTTGTTAACTTTTTAGATGAAAAATTATTAAGAAGTTCTTCTCTAAAATAATAATCTTGTTCTAAATTTTGATGACTAAATTTAACCATTTTTTTGCTCCATATGACATTCTCCATCTCCGTTATTATCTATACAATAATCACGAGTAATTGAAAAAGGGAGTGAGTTTTTTGTTCCTGATAAAAAATCAGGCAAAAATTCTTCGCCCCATGCCACCCATCGCACAGCAAAAGATTTTGTCTCAGAAAAACTTTCTTCAAAACTTTTTGAATAAATTTTAGAGATATCACCTCTATCTAATATCCAGCGACGAAATAATTTTCCATTTACATACATTTCGACAACGTTTGTTGAATTCCAGGGCGGAATTGTAATGCGAAAACGAAATCGCTGTTGCGCATAGCTTATCAATAAGCTTTCATCAGCAGGATTGGATAATGGTTCAAAAAGATTAATATATGCTCCATTAGTTGCTTGTATATTGGCATATTTTAAAAAGTCTTGGGATACTTTACCCAAAGAAATTTTGGTATAATTAAAAAAAGGAACCGCATAGTTTACAATCCCCTGCTCTCCCGAACCACCAACAGGAATTCCAAAAAAAAGTAAATTTTTGGGGTTACTTCTTACAAATTCCATTGTGCTAGAAATGTTATTTGAAATAAAGACTTCATAAATTTGTCTAAACTGAGCTTTTTCGATATCCATAACTCTAATAGCACTATAAATATTTGGTAAATAATTATTAATTTTTTCACTTGGACTGTAATACACAAAAGAAAACTCTTTTAAACCATTTTCTTCTTTTTTATAAAAATTATCCTGATAATAATTAGGACTTGTTAATAAAAAATATTTTTTTGAGGCAAAAACCCAATCTTGAAATCCAGCGGACTCAACAATATGCAATGGAAAAAGAGTTGTATCAAAATAATAGTTTTTTGAGGTGTCTTCAAAATCTATTTCATCAGACATAATTTCTGAACATGAGAGATTGTTTATGTCTTTTCCAGTAAAAGTGATCTTTTTTAAACAAATTAATTTATTTTTTCTTAATATTGCAAAAGTGTAATTTCCAGATTCTAGTACAATTTTAAAAGGCTTTTTACCAATTAAAAATGACGTTGCAATATATTCGTCCACCCCCATGTTTTTTGTGGTAAAATTTCCAGAAATATAAAGGTCTTTTTGAATTTTTGCAGGTATTGCATACTGCCCATTCGTTTCAATATTTTTTAATATGGTATTATTATTTTCAACAATATTTCTTCCAATTCTTAAGGTATCACCATTTAAAAAACCAACCCCTTCTATACTTGGATCAACATTGAGATATGAAGTTTCTGGAAAAGGAACCTTAACGGAAACAATACTATCAGTTACTTGAATTTCTTTTCTATACTGACCGTATCCTATAGAAATATTAAATGTTTTAAGGGAAATAAAGCAGCTAGCCCGACCTTCGTTATTTAAACGGACAATTGCAAAAGGTGACTGATCAATTGGGTTTAACAAAAACATCAGCGCACCAGCATCTCGTTTGGGCTCTAAATTGCTTGAGACAAAGTGCACGAGACGCATTGACGTTTTTAACGAGCTATCTACGTCTAAATCTTTAATCAATCGACAGGAACCTCTTTCTGGAGGCAAGATAGGATCATTGATTTCATTCCAATATCCTAACAATAAATCTGATTCCTTAATAATTTCATCTTTTTTTTGTGGTAAAATAAAAGGCACCCAAACCAAACCACTAGATACATAAGGATTGACGTCAACATAATCATATTTGATGAGTGTATCCTTATAGTTTTTTTGCGTAAATGGCAACGAATACGGGTTTAATAAATCAATTGACTCAGTTTTTTTACTGGTGCAGCCCAAAACACAAGAAAAACCGATAATAATTAAAAAAAACAAAGATATACGATTTAAACTATACATATTAACTTCTTCTATATTAATTTATATCAATTTTAACTTTGATCTTAATCAAAGATATTTTCCTTAACATCATTTACCTTATCACCCTCTGACAGGGAAATCCCGAGCCCATCTTACCAGAATCCTTCAAACACACATATAAGAGGTGAAAATGTATAAATGTATTCATACAAATAAAGCTTTATCCAACGAACAAGATATAACCACCTTAAAAGATGACAGCAATATTAATTCAATATCAGAGCTTGCCAATGGGGAAAGATTTGAAAACGGCTGTCGTGTCAAAACGTTACCTCCTAGCGTGATCAAAGATATTGAACAAAAAAATATTGCAAGACGCCTTGCAGGTCTTTCTCCAATACACGTTCGTGTTCGCCGTTGTTTAACGTGTGGTTCCATGTTTGAATCCGCAGGCAATCGCACGTGTGGTTGCTCCAGTCGCACCGCAGGAACCATAGCTGGACGCGAAATCATCTAAAAATACCGCAAACTCTAAATAGACTCAATCAATCGCAACTCTACCTTGAGAGTTGTGATTTTTTTATTCTTAAAAACGTATAATTTTAAAGAATAAATTAGTTTAAACCGACTAAATCTAGGCAAGAATTGCCTAAAGCAAGGGGATAAAGTTGGTTCGCTCAGTTTTGGACAGAACACCATACCGCGTTGAATATTACAAAGACGGCGAAAAACAAGTTATTAGACGAGTCCCACCTCCAAAGCTCCATGACTATGAAGTTGGAGATGAAGTCACAATTCAAAGAAAAAAAGGTGATGATTGGGATTTGGATGATAATGTTGAAGTTAAAGACATAAACAGAAAACATCCTAATGTGTTAACCACTCAAAAATCGAATGGAGATTACACCTTTATCCCATATGATGATGTTTCACTCTATAAAAGTCATCTTGATGGATTCAATGCAACAATGGACGGAGATTTAGAAGATTACAACGATAAATATTTACTATGGCCTTAATTTCTTTTCTATCAAAAAATACAATGTCTTCTTTTGCGATATTCGTCATCATGCCGCATTAAATAAATATGCTTTAAAAATAATTTTGTTGTTGGTATATTTGGATATAAATGATGAATTAAATGAAAACAATCGTTTCTTGGAAAAAAAAGCCAATTAAAAAATGAAAATTTAAAATAATGATTTCTTGTTTTGTTTTCTTTTTTTTCGTTAAAATATAAGCCACCGTGATCCAAAGCATCTGAAAACAATTTCATAGCTTGATATGACGTAAAAAAAGGTAAAATTAAAAAAGTAAATATTAACTCAAAACCAAAAATACTGATTAAAATTCCTAAAACTAAACAGTAACAAATATAAAACAATAACGAATATTTATTATAATTACTCAAATCGAAGGATGATTTTATTAAATAAAACCAATTTTTAGGATAGAAAATAATTTTCATAAAATTTTTAAATTTTAACGAATTTTTATCGCAAAGACCTATTTTATGCCGGACTTTAAAGTCTTCATCAAGCAAAATACTACCCAAATATTTATGATGAGAAAAGTGGTCTTTTTTGTAAGTTTTGAAACAGCTGAGTTCTAAGTAGCATAAGAATTTACCAATTTGATAATTCATGTGCCGCTCTGGTACAAATCGAGCATGACAACATTCGTGTATAATATTACCCAAAGCTCTCATCCGTGTGCCATTAAAAAACACAAAAAATATTGTCAAAATTGTTGAAATTAAAAAACTTTGAACTGAAACAAAATAAAAAAACAATATCGAAACAAAAATTAACAAAAATTGCCATAAAATAACAAGAATACCAAAAAACAAATGAGGGCATGCAAAGTTATTTGCATTATTACGAAATTTATTTATAACACTTTGAAATATCATAAAAAAGCTACTGCTTAAAGAATTATTAAAAAGGGCTATACTAAAAAAAACAAGTATAGCACAACATAGAAAAGTCTTCTAGCAGCTTAACGAATAAAATCAATTATGATGAATTTAATTTAAATTATAACATTCATATTAACGTTTTAAGTTAATAATTTCTTCAAGCATTGTGTCTGTTGTCGTAATTGCTTTAGAGTTTGCTTGAAATCCACGTTGAGTGAGAATCATATCGACAAATTGCTGCGCCAAATCCACATTTGATTCTTCTAGGGCTGCAGAATAGATACTTCCTCGAGACATGGTTTGCGGCAAACCTATTCGCGCTTCTCCAGCTCTTGGCGTTGCAATATAATTATTGCGTCCAATTTTTTGCAGACCGTGATTATTCTGAAACGCAGCTAGCGCAACAGCTCCAAGCCTCCGTTCTAAACCGTTGGTGTACGTACCGCGAATCATACCATCTAAGTCAATTTTAATAGTTTTTAAGTAACCAGCTTCGTATCCATCTTGAGAGTGAAAGGCAACTCCAGATTTTGCTGCCAAACTGGTAGATCCCTGCGTGCCAATGACCCCATCTTCATCAATTGTAGGACCAAAGTTAAATTGCAAAAGTTGTGGACGTGCCCCATTGACAAACTGAACTGTAGCGGCATCTGATTTGCCAATAATGTCTACCTGAATAGGAATACCTGCTTTTGTTTTAAACGGAAGAATAGGTTTACCATCTTCATCAAATTCAACTTTACCTTTTGCAATAACTGCAGGCAATACTTTACCTTTCATATTACGAGGCGGATCAGTAGAAACCTCTGCTCCATCGACAGTGGCATACCAATCCCACTCATTTTTAGTGGTATCTGTGGTTCTTACATAGTAAATTACCGCTTGCCTGCCGTAGCCAAAGTTATCGTAAATAGTCACAGCACTTGCAAAATTTGAGGTATCTGCTGGGCGAGACAAATCAAAATCATCGACTGGAGGCCGATCTCTCACATCGAGGTTTGTCACAACATTTACCAAATTGGTGGCGCGAGGAGGAATAATATTAGTAATAATTTGTAAGTCAGTCATTTTTACCGACAAACGGTTGTTGCTATCAGGATCTGGCATATAACCCTGAACACGAGCGCCACCGGGATCGGTCAATTTACCGTCTTTGTCAAAACGAAAACTTCCTTGCCGCGTATAAAATAAACCATTTGATTCTTTAACTTCGGCAACATCACTTTTAATGATAAAAAAGCCATCTCCTTGAACACTGAGGTCTGTAATTTGCCCCGTATTTGTCACAGCCCCCTGATTAAATAACGTTGTAATATTTCTTAACCGAGCACCTCGACCAAGCTGCGAAAATTCATTTAAACTGACCGAAAGCATGTCTTCAAATTCTGCTCTGTCTGTTTTGAATGATTTGGTGTTTGCGTTTGCAATGTTATTTGCAACCACAGACATGCCATCTGCATTGGTTCCTAAGCCCGAAACCGCACTAAATAAGGCGTAATTTATTGGCATATTGAGATCCTCTTTTTAATAAAAACACACAATATAAAATCAGTTCACTCTTCCATGAATCCCATTTACATTGGGAGCCCCCCCATAATTTGGCGACGCTTTAACACCCTGATAATTTATCTCGGGTTGTGCGGCCTTAGGCTGTTGCGGTAACTGACTTTTTTCTAAAACTTTTGCTTCTTTTTCAAACTCTTCTAAAGATTTTATCGGCTCTACAAAACGCTGCGGTGACGTGGTTCTGTTATGATTTACTGCATTGACTTGGTTGTGTTGCGCTCCCACTATTGGCTGCTGTTGTGCTCCCACTATTGGCTGCTGCTGTGCTCCCACGACTGGCTGCTGCTGTGCTCCCACGACTGGCTGCTGCTGTGCTCCCACGACTGGCTGCTGTTGTGCTCCCACGACTGGCTGCTGTTGTGCTCCCACTATTGGCTGCGGCATACCTACTAAATTTTGAGGTGCATGTTGCAAATATGCTGCCAGTTGATTTTTATTCATCTTTTGTGAGTCTGCCACTTCTGGATTTCTCACTGCAACAATCTTTGAAGGATCTGCTTCGCCAGCATTGGTGTCTAATTTCCCACCAGAGAAAATATCAGTAATTCCTTCAACTTTAGCCAAATACGAAGTTTTTGCTGTCATTGGCTTTCCATCTTCTGTCGCAGCAAGAATATTAAACGTGTAATTGCCTGCAGGCAGTTTTACGCCTTTATCATTGGTTCCATCCCATTCAATTTTATTAGAACCGACCTGTTGAAAACCTAAATGCAAACTTTTAACAACTTTTGAATGGTCATCACGAATTTCTGCAATCACATTGGATGCTACAGCAGGTAGCTCAAACTTGGCTAAATTTGATTTGCCGTCAGAATCTAAATGTATAATATTTCCTTGAATTTCTAGATCCTTGCCTAAATATTGGGTTAATTTTTCTGCCTTGGCATCATTTTGTAATTTTTTCATTTCTGTTAATAATTTATTTACACCCATCAATTGTTCAACCGTATTAAATTGCGCCATTTGAGATGCCATCTCATAGTGCTCCATCGGTTTGCTTGGATCTTGATACTTTAACTGGGTAACAAGCAAATTTAGGTAGTCATCGCGTTCTAATTTATTTTTTGCTACATTTTGCTTTTTACCAGTTACTTTTTCGAGTTGTTTTCTAAAATCTCGCTCATCTTTTGTTTCGCCCATTCGAAAATCACCGCCAGCTTCTTTTTTTTCACGCTCAATTTCTGTTTGACGGAGTATATTTGACTCAGAAATCATATTGTCAAAATTGAATGCTTCTTCACCTTTTTCAACTTTAAGTCCAATTTCTTTTGGTGGTTCTGGGACTTTTTCTGGACGCCTTCCTAAAACACCTTTGCCTTCACCAATAAACATAAAACAACCTCGCAACAAAAAACTAACTAATATTACCCTATAAAATTAAGCTAAAACTTTAATAGATCCGTTTGCACCACGTTGAATATTTGTTATGGAATTTTTTTCCATATTATTTTTTAAATTTTTTTTATTTATATAATTCTTATTTCCTCCTTTATTAAACAAGTATTCGCTTTCAACATTGTTTTGAAAAAAATTGTTATTATTATTTGAAAAATTCCCAGAAAACAAACTTTGATTAAAATTTTGTTGCGAAGAATTTTGATTATTTCCATCGTTTTCTTGCTGTTGAGATTGAGAATTTTGATTTGAAAAACTCTGATTAGCAGAACCATTCATGCCTGCGTGTATTGATTTTTCCAAATTTGTGACTTTAAGCTCTATTAAATTAATTTCCTGAGATTCTAATGATTTTTTTAACGTTTCTGCGTTTTCTTCCAAATTGTTTTTTAAATCAATATCAGAAGCCTTTATTTCCATTGAGACAGATTTATCTCTTTTCATATTAATAGTAAGTTCTACACTGCCAATTTTATCATCTTGAATTTGAATTTTTGCAGTTCCTCCACCTCTTACTTGCAATTGATTTGAAACATCGATCGCTCTGCGCATAGTAGTAGAAACTATAGGATTAGAAAAATCCGCGGTGCTTTTGTCTGAAACAACAACAGGCTTACTAAATTGTGCTGTCATTCCTTTTTCTATGGTATTAATACCATTACTTTCTTCTGGTGTTTTAGAAACTTCAATATATTCTGTTTCTTTAAATTTTTCAAAAAATTTTTCATTTTTATCACTATTATTTGAAAACATATCATTATTATTTTTATTATTAAAATTAAATTTATTAACAATATCATTTATCTTATTATCTATTTTTTCGTTTATTTTATTATCTAAATTTTCATTTTCAATAAACAATTCAGAAAAATTTTCAGACTTGTTTAAAACGGTAGCGGAAAAAGCTTTATTTTCCACTTCTATTTTATTATCCTTCAATAGTTTATTGTCTAAATTTACAAGTAAATTACTAAATTTAATTTCTTTTGAATTAAAATCAAATTCTTTATTAATTTTATTGTTTTTAAATGGAAAATTTATATTTGATTGAAAATCTTTTATATTAAAATCTAATTGATCTTGATTTTTATTTATAATAACTATTTTTCTATCTTCATTTTTTGGTAATAATTCGGATATAAAATTGTTATTTGTTTTTTTATTAAAATTATATTTATCATTACCTAGGTCTATTAATAAGTTTTGCTTATCAAAATCCAACTCTTTAGTTTTAGCTAAAAATCCTACCACAGTTGGATTTTTTATATCATCTTTAGGCGATTCGCTAAATACAACATAGTCAATCTGAAATTCGTTATTAATATCAATATTTTTTATGGGATAGGCAAAATATTTATCTGTAATTGGTACTATATTATTATAAAAATCTTCATTATAGATGTTGTTTTTAAAATGATTATTTGTTTTTAAATCATTTTTTATTTCGCTACTATTAATAAGAGGAGCTTCAATATTAATATTTGAAAATAATTTTTCTATCCCAATAGTGTTTTTATTTTCTGTTAATCTATTTAAATCACCTAATGAAACAGAACCAAGACCATCTACTTCTTTAATATAATTTAAATTAACTTTATTATTAGATAAATTATTATTTAAAATTTTAGAAAAATCTTTTTCAAGATTATAAAAATTAACATCATCTTTTGTAATATTTGGATTAATTTTGATATCTTTGTTATACGCAAGAGGAAAAAAGTTATATTCTCCTAATTGTTTATTAACATTATTATTACTAAATAATTTTTCGTTTTTTAGTACTCCGTTATTTTCAGCACAATTATGCTCATTTTTTTCAATATAATTATTATTATTTATTTGATTTACGATAGGGTTATTGACTACAAAATTTGCAATCTGATTTTGCTCAATTAGATTAGATATTTCATTTTCTTTTTCACTTTTATCCTGTTTAAAATTAAAAATCTTGTCGTTAAAATCACTGTCAGTTTTTGACTCATTTTTTTTGCCAAATAATTGCTCAAAAATTGTTTGAAAATTAGACTGCTGATTGGTGTTATCTAATTCATCTTCCAAGATTTCTTGCTCATTTTTAGGCTGTTGCTCAGCCACCGCTTGGTTTAGAGCGCCTATTGAAAACAAACTTGTTTTTGGGGATTCTACAAACATTTGCACACTCCGCATTAAAGAAACAAAATTATTGTTTCTTTAAGTAGAAGTTATCTGATATCCTCAAAAAACTTGAGCACTTTTCTTGCACACAAGAATAACTCTGGCTTGGGAATAGAGTTCAATGCTTGCCAATTTATAAGTAGGTAAAAATATTGCTATCAACAACTTCCCAAGGCGTCTCTTAGCCAGAAATCTCCATGAGATCTGCGCCCTTTGTTTCTTGGCTACCACCACACTTTTGCCGCTAAAAACATGACTTAATAGTATAGAGTTTCCTAGAAAATAGTTGACTTTGACAGAAAGCTTTTCTAATGTCTGGAGCTCTTGCTAACAAGGCAACTCGAAGCGCGCGCATGTTTTCAGCCAAATAAAGCATGCTTAAAGAAAACCGCGGCTACATACAAGGAAAGGTTTCGTATGCCAACCATTAACCAGCTTGTCGAACGCAGCCGTAAGCCAAACCCTTACCGCAGCAAATCACCGGCACTTAAAGAGTGCCCTCAACGTCGTGGCGTTTGCACACGCGTTTACACTACAACGCCTAAAAAACCAAACTCCGCAATCCGTAAGGTTGCTAAGGTTCGTTTAACAACAGGTATTGAAGTGATTTCTTACATTCCAGGAGAAGGCCACAACCTTCAAGAACACTCTGTTGTTCTTGTTCGCGGCGGTCGTGTTAAAGACTTACCTGGTGTTCGCTACCATATTGTTCGTGGCGCTCTCGACACCACTGGTGTTGCAAAACGTCGCCAATCTCGCTCTCTTTATGGCGCTAAACGTCCTAAAGGAGGCGCTGCTGCCGCTGAACCTGCTAAAAAAGGTAAAAAGTAAGCAAGCAGCCTTTATGGCTTTACATAGGTGAGATGCGTTGCTCCCTGCCTGAAATATGGCCAACACAACACACAGAAACATCACGCTTTACGTGCTGTTTTTGAGTAAAGGTTTCATTTACAAACTTTGAAGTTTCTCTTTTCTTAAAGGAATTATAATTATGGCACGCAGACGTCGCCCCGTAAAACGTGAAGTTCTCCCAGATCCAGTATTTGGCGATATCTTAGTTACAAAATTCATCAACTGTATGATGGAAGATGGTAAAAAAAGCGCCGCAGAAAAAATTTTTTATGGCGCAATTGAAATCGTAAGCCAAAAAACTCAAGGCGAAGAAGCTATTGCTGTTTTCAAACGCGCTCTCGAAAACTTAAAACCACAAGTTGAAGTGCGTACACGCCGTGTTGGTGGGTCTAACTACCAAATCCCTGTTGAAGTCCGCCCTGAACGCAGACAAGCACTCGCACTCCGCTGGCTTATTTCTTACTCTCGCTTACGCAACGAAAAATCAATGCGTGATAAGCTTGCCGCAGAAATTCTCGATGCCGCAAACCGCCGTGGTGCTGCTGTCAAGAAACGTGAAGACGTTCATAAAATGGCAGAAGCAAACAGAGCATTTGCTCACTACCGCTTCTAATAATTTTAACTCTCTGCTAACCAGAGCGAGTTTTCTATTTAAAGCACTTCCTGAAATTTGGCACAAAAAAGCCCTCACTCCTTTGAGAGTGAGGGCTTTTTTTAAGCTTTAAGCAACTTTTTTATGCCTTTTGATGTGTGTCGCCACTTTAACATTTTTAAACACAAACACCATAATATTTAAAATGGCCATAAAAATAAGAAATGGATAAAACCAAGTTAAAATCGGAGCCATAAACGCCATAATGCCGGTAAAACCAGTTAATGCCATAACAAACGTAATTGCTAAACAAAGAAATAAGGTTAAACGGCGTCTGCCATTAAAAAATCCAACTTTTTTATGAAGAAAGTCAACAGACACAGCCATCAAAGCCACAGCGGTTGTTAAACATGAGACCACGAGTGTAAACGAAATCAGATAATCCGATGCATCACCCAACGCAATTTTTGCAATTGCAGGAAGAATTTGTGGACCCGGTAAATGCGAAATTTGCGAAGAATAAGCAGCGCCTAAAAAAACCAAAGTCATATAAACAACCATCAGTAAAAACATTCCCAAGGCCATTGAAATTAAGGTAGGACGCAAAGGAATTGGATCTTTATCTTTAGCTTGAAAATATTGAACCAAACTCACTCCAAAAAATAGAGATGCCATAAGATCCATGGTGTGGTAACCTTCAAAAAAACCGGTTTGAAATGAATGCGATGCAGTCACTTGACCGTGAGGGATAGAATTTTTAGATGTGATTGCGCAATAAAGTGAGCCCCCTATCACTATTGCTAAAGCACCGAGCTTGACAGGTGTAAAATATTTACCAACAATATCAACTATTTTTCCATTACCATAGGTTGCTATCAAGATAATCAACACACAACATAAAGCAAAAAGCCAAAGAGGCGTTGTTGCTGAAAATGTTTGCCACGCTCCAAATGCAACGGTAATGCATCTTGGAATCACTCCAAATGGACCAATTAATAAAAGTATTAAAAACGGAACAATCCAAGCCCCATATTTTCCCAACCAACGAAAAAAGCGCTCTTGAGAGCCCTCTAAACATGTCATGGCAATCAAACCAAGAAATGGGACAAAAACCCCTGTCAATGCCAAACCAAGCGAGGAATAAACCCAGTTTGCTTGTGCTTCACTGCCCATCATAAGAGGAAATACCAAGTTTCCAGAACCAAAAAACATCGCAAATGCAGCAAAACCAGCTATGATAATTTTTGATTTTGAAACTGAGGTCTGAGCTGACAACATAAAAAATCCCGCTCCATAGGTTGGGCATCTAATCAATAAAAGACAAAGCTCAATAAGACCTCTTAATCTAACAAAAGTCAACAAATAATCCTGAGCAACAAGGGCAAAAAAACAATATTTTTCTGTTATGTTAATATCTTATTAATTAGGAATGCCGCAAAAAATCCTCAACCTGCGCGTTAAATCTTTCAGGATATTCGAGCTGTGGCAAGTGACCACAATTCTCAAATAACACTAATTTTGAGTTTTTAATTAATTTATGCGCATCGAGTGCATGATTTGCATAAATAATTGCATCATTTTTACCCCAAATTATCATTACAGGCATTGTTAACTTATTAATATCACTTCTAATTACTTCAATAATCACTCTCTTAAATCCAAAAATTCCAATTGCCGATCGCGCAACTTGCAAAAGTGTTTTTGGCATCTCTGGATGCAATGAATATTCATATAATTTTTCAGCTAAATATTTTGTATAAGGAATTTTATAAAATGTATTTTTTCTCAACGCACTTTGCAAACCTCGCTGATTTGGTTTTACAAAAATTTCCCCTAAAAAAGGCAAACTAAATATACGAAAATGAGGAGGAATATGACTTTTAAAACCTACACTACTCACCAATACTAAACTTTTTACAATTGCAGGAAAAAGCTGAGTAAACCTCGTTGCAATCAATCCCCCCATAGAATGCCCAACAATATGCACTTTTAAGATATTTAATGCCTGTAAAAATTTTAATAAAAACTGTGGATAGTAATCAAGATGAAACGAACCTTTTAATTTATCGGTCAGACCAAAGCCAGGCAGATCTAAGGCTAAAACTTTATAATTTTTTCCAATGGATTGAATATTTAATTCCCAAATTTCTATTGCTAAAGCAAAACCATGAAGCAGCAATACTGTTTCTTGGGCATCACCATAAATCCAATAACGAGTTTTGTATTCATCGACAACAATAAATTCGTCAGAAAAATTTTTCATTTAGGCCTGGGCGCCAGAGTCTGGTTTATAAGATGAAACAAACACTGGTGAAGCATCAATGCCTAAAACAAAAACCCTATCAGCAACAGACAAATCAAGATAAGGAATCCACATTGAAGGGGCGTTTTTTGAATTGAGCCCGTATCTCAAAGGAAACAGAGCTGTTGGATGCAACTGCGGCCGAGAAGGTGGCCGTTGCAATCTAATTCCAAGCTCTTCTATTGTTTTAGAACCTTTTTTCATATTACACGTTTTACAAGCTGTAACAATATTTTCCCACGTTGTTTTTCCGCCTTTAGCAGATGGGAGAAGGTGATCTAAAGTTAAATTTGAAGCATGACCAACCCAATGACAATACTGACAACGGTATCCATCACGAAGATAAATGTTTTGACGAGAAAAACGTGGTCCATTCAATCTTTTTGTTCTAGGTCTGCAACCATTTAGTTTTACAATCCATGGAACAGTCCATGAACGCGAGACACCCTGAATAATTCTATCGGAATCCATGATTGATGTCACTCGACCACTATAAAGGAGGACAAATGCAATTTCCATTGTGACGACTTTAACGGGTTCATACCTCGAATCAAGCACAAGAACCTTTCGGTCAAAACTGCCCATAATGCATCCTACTTTCATAATAAAATCAGAGGAGCGCCACTTCCTATGCAATTTTTATTATAAAATGATGAAAACGTTAATAAAAAACTCTTATTCAACTCACAGAGATCTTATCGGCCAAAAAAAAACAAATCAATAGTATTGATGGTCAAAATTATAAGCTTTAAAATGGATTTGAAGCATTAAAAACAATATAGACACCTAAAATTATTAGTATAAAAAATATAAAAATAAGGATGGAATAAAAAACTTTTTTTGCAATTTTCTTAGATTTAGAAATACTCTGATATTCTTGCCACAGCAAATCTGCTTCATGTGTGTTTTTCTTTGAAGCACCTGAATTTACTGTAAAATTATTATTCTGACTCTTGTTTTTCATTACGTTTTTCCCCAGAATAAATCCAATCAAACTCAGAATGATATTTTAAAGGAATTAAATCATTATAATCTTTAGCAATGTTTAAAAACTCTCTTTCAAACTCACAAAAATCACGAGACCGTAACAGCTGCGGATGCATAAATTGCGCCCCTAAACCACTTCGTAAAGCATGCCAAATCATCTTCACTTTTGCAAAAGTCGGTTTATCTAAACACAAATGAGAGATGGGTTGTTCTGTCCCATAAAAGCTTGTTGTAAGCCTAGAATACAATGCCTGCCATAAGTTTTCATTGGTAAGGCAAGGTGTAAAAAATAGTCCTTGTTTTACAAGCTCTAAAAGTTTTAAGGGATTATGCGCTTGAAATTCGTGCAACAGAGCAAATGTTGCAAGCGAAAACAGCAATGCATTCCGTGAAATACACACAGTTTTACCTCTTCTAATTTCTTCAAAAATCCAAGGATTGCGCAGAGCACCACGCCCAATAATAACTGTATTCACATTGGGTGCAAAATTTTTGAGTGTATTTAATGTATTGAAATCGACAATATCACCCGAGCCTACAACAGAAAATGCGCAATCCCTTGAAGCAGTTGCTATCAAATCCCAATTTGCCCTTCCTGTATATCGATCTTTGCGAGTACGGGGATGCAAAGTAAGCTGTGCCATTTTTATACTAGAGACAATATCCAGTAACGCTGGAAACTCTGATTCTGATAAAAAACCCGAACGCATTTTTATACTAAATTTATCGTGACCTAATTTTTGTTGTAATCCCTCAAGAAACGCTGCAAAAACCTCGCGATCTTCAAGCAAGCCACTTCCTGCACGGCTTCCCACAACCTTTGGTGACGGACAGCCACAATTGACATCAACAAATGGAGCTCCTGATAACAAAGGGGTTGCAATGCGCTCTAGGTCATCAGGACTCGTGCCCATGAGCTGAGGAATCAATTTATAACTCACAGCATTTTTTAATTCAAAAATTTCTGCTGCATACATTGAAGACACGCGCTTCCAAGGGTATTCTTTAGTGACTCGCAAAAAGGGTGTCATGGCAAAATCAGGTTGAGAGGTCAAAGAAAACCAAAGTCGTGTGGCAAAACACGTTACACCTTCCATAGGTGCTAACCCACAACGAATATGACTTTGATTCCTAACATCTGTAAACTGAAGTACCATAGATATCCTTTTTAATATTTCGAACAAATAGCTCTTTTCGTTCGCAGGTAACGTGATATATGGCAAAACGAATAAAGCTTCAACAAAATAAAACAGCAGGTTTATTTTCACATGGATAGCACGATACAGTTACATGAACGAATTGGATTAACAGGCGCATCAAGCTTTTTAACAACACTCGTACTCAATCGGTTGGCAACTTTGTCGAGTGTTAAAGAAGTTCACATTTTTGATGTAAAACCACCAGCAATTGCGTCAACAAAGTTTATTTTTCATCGAGTAGACCTAACAAAAGACGAAGCAAGTTCAAACATTTCTTCAGTATTGATTGAAAATAAAATCACGACATTTATTCATGGTGCACTGTTTTCTGTGCACTCGAAAGAAAAGTTATCACCATGAGGTCGAGACAATTGGAACTTATCATGTGCTCAATGCTCTTGCTGAAGCTCAAATCAGCAAATTAATCGTGCACAGTGCAACCTTTGTTTATGGAGCGCATCCTAAAAACCCAAATTTTATAAATGAGTCGTTTGAGTTAAGAATGCAGGGGCCTCACTTTGTTAGAACCCGTATTGATGTTGAAAATCAAATACAAGATTTTGCAAATAATTATCCAAATTGTGCCGTGACAGTATTGCGTTTTGCTCCCATATTAGGCCCAAATTCTACAAATATCAGAGCCCGTTACTTTTTTGCAGGAATTGTTCCTAAAGTTCTTGGATACGACCCTCTTGTGCAATTTATTCATGAAGACGATGCAGTGAGAGCACAGATTATGGCATTATCATCAAGCGCTTCAGGAGTGTTTAATATTGTTGGCAGAGGAGTTCTTCCACTTACAACAGGCGTTCACATGTCTGGCAAACTCCCTGTCCCTTTTATTGCTCCAATGTGTCACACTTTTTTTGCTGCAGGATATGCATCTCGAATCTGGGAGCTGCCTTCTGATATCGTACCTTTTTTTCAGTATATCTGTGTTGCAGATAGCAAAAGGGCTGAAGATATTCTTGGTTTTATGCCTAAGTATTCAAGTCGCCAAGCGCTCAAATCTATGATTGAAGCAAACAGATTACGAAAAATTGGTTTTTCTATTCCTTCTTCTACGCTTGGAGAAGATGCCGCCTATGCAAGTTCACAAGGTTTTCAAAGAATATTCTAAAGTTAAAGAGGGTTGTTATGGCTTACAATAAACATATTTCAAATCAAAACAATGTAGAATATGAAAGCGAGCAATCTTTTCAAAATTATACAAAATATATTTTTAACGTTCGTGGTGCACTTGTTGAACAATTTAATCGAATTGAAAAAGAATTGCAGTCAAAATTAAATAATAATATAGAAAAATTTGCCACAAAAGAAGACTTGTATAAAGTGATCGAAAAACTACATGAGTTAAGAAAAGAAATTGAAACATTATTAAACTCATCTCTTCACTTTGTAGATGAACCTAAAATCGAGGACGATTTATTTAAAGATTTAAACCCATTTAATATGCGAAAAAAATATCATCAATTGTCTTTAAGTCTAAGAAGCGAAGAGGTTGATCCTTTTGGTTATGACCCAATTTTTGATAAATTTCTGCAGCCTATACTCGAATTTCTTTATGTAAAATATTGGAGAATTGAAACCTACGGGATTTCGAATATTCCCTCAAAAGGCCCCGTGCTTCTTGTTGGCAATCATTCTGGTGGACTGCCTTACGATGCCACAATGCTCAAAGTTGCAATTCAAAAAGAGCATCAAATGCATCGAGAATTAAGGTTTATGGTTGAAGATTTTTTGTTCCATTTTCCGTTTTTAGGGTCACTCATGAATAGATTTGGCGGAGTTCGAGCGAGCCAAGAAAATGCACAGCTTCTGCTTGAAAGCAATCATCCTGTTGTTGTGTTTCCAGAAGGCGTAAAAGGGCTTGGCAAGCTTTATCGCGACAAATATCATCTTGCAAGATTTGGGCGGGGCGGATTTATCAAACTGTGCTTGCGGACACGGGCTCCTTTAATTCCTGTTGCCTTTATTGGCCCCGAAGAAATTCACCCAATGATTGCTAAAGAAACAACAATTTCTAGAATTATTGGCGTTCCATACACGCCAATTACATGGACTTTTCCTTGGCTTGGATTATTGGGGCTCGTTCCTTTACCGAGCAAATGGAACATACATATTATGCCGCCAATTGATTTTTCAAACTACGGACCAGGGGCAGAAAAAGATCGAGTTTTGGTTTATAAAATGTCTCGAATGGTTAAAGAGCAAATTCAAAGCACAATAGTTGATAAACTTAAAAGCAGACGCAGCATATGGTTTGGATAATTTAAGGAGATTGTATGTCTCAGACAATTCGTGTGATCTATAATCAAAAAGGTGGAGTTGGGAAAACAACATTAGCTGTTAACTTAGCAGCCTGCTCCGCTATGCATGGACGCCGTACTTTGCTTGTTGATTCGGATCCTCAAGGTAATGCCACAGCCTATTTATTAGGTCTCACCCAACAACCAGAAAAAACACTGGCCGAATTTTATGAAAGCTGTTTACATATCAATATTTTTAGACAATCGTTGTTTGATTATATTTTGCATCAAACTAAAATTCCTAATTTGCACTTGGTTGCATGCAACAGAGAACTCGAAGATATTCGAACAAAGCTTGAAAATAAACATAAAATCATGAAATTAAAAGATGGTTTAAAAAATAATACCTATGAAGAAATCTATCTTGATCCACCGCCTGCAAATGATTTTTTTAGCTTATCGTGTTTAATTGCTGCGACAGAAATTTTAATTCCGATTGACTGTGATGCCTTTAGCATTAGAGCTGCTCAAGAAATTAAAAATACCATTGAGGAAGTTCGCCACGATCACAATCCTAATTTAATTGTAAAAGGTATAATTGTTAACCAATATCAAAAAGGAACAAAACACGCGCAAAGTGTTATTAAAGAACTAGAAAAAATAGGATTTAAAATCTTAGAGCCTTATATCCCAATTAGTGTTAAAGTGAAAGAATCACATAGCGAAGTAAAACCAATTGTGATTGGTCATCCCGATCATCCTGTGAGTCAATCTATTATTGGTATCTATAATTTTATCAACAACCCAACATTAGATCCAAATACAGCTTACACTCAAAACTCACCCAAAAAATCTAATTCTGCTTCTGAAATTACACCTAATTATTAAATTTAATTTTATAATTGACTTTAACAATTTAGTTTTTTAAATTTAAATTTGTTTTAATTCTACTATTTATCAAGTAAAATATTGAAGGAAATTTAGAATGAAAAAACTTAGTGTTATAATTTATTGCATTTTTCTTCAAACAACTTCTTTTTCTCAAGAAGAGGGTTGTAATCAAAAGAAAAAATCAGAGCAAATTGTTTGTTTAAACAAACAATTTTTTAATTTCAAAAAAGATGCTGAACTTAAAATTTCTACTCTTGAAAATAAAATTTCTGAACAACAAAAAAATTTAGAATTATTAAATAATATTAATACAAAAAATGAACTCGAAATAGTAGAAAAACAAGCATCAAAGTCAGTAGAGTATAGTATGCAAAGTTCTGACGAAAAAAATTCACAAAATAAAATTAACGAAATAAATTACATGCCACAAATTATTAACTTTAATCCTAAAGATGAAATTGCAAACATCACAATTAATAACGCGATATTCATTCAAACACAAAGAAAAGTGCAAGTATTTATCAATTTCACGGCCACAACAATTGGTTACGATAGAAATCCTTATATTGAATTTTTAATTACACTTCCTCATCATGACTTGAAATTTAAAAACAAATACAATCTAATTGGTATGGGCAATACAGAAGTGATGGACTGGCTGCATGGCGAAAGCACTTATACAGTTGCAGCAGAACCAGGAACTTCTTTTGCTAAAATTCAAGGAAAGATGCACACCAATCATAAAAAAACAAGTTCAAACGTGGTGTCATTTGTGTATGAGTTAAATTCTTATTAGTTCTTAACAAGATAACAAAGTACATCATAACTTTGCGTACCCGGAAGCATATCATACGGTTCTAAAAAAACGATTTTGTAATTTTGTTTTATAAAATATTTTAAATCTTCAATCATGTTATCAAAAAAAGATGAGACATAAATTATGCAACGAGGATTTAATAAACACACTTCACCCAATACTTTTTGTTCATAGCTCTCACGCCCTGGTGGATTCATGACAACCACATCAACATGTTGCAACTGATACTGCGCAACAACGTGCGAAAGAGTTTGTGCAACTGCGCCTTGATGAAAACTAATATTATTGAAACCGTTCAATTTAGCATTACGTTTGGCATCGTCAATTGCAGAAGCAGAAGGGTCAATTGCAAAAACTTGCTTGGCTTCACGTGCTAAAGTCATTGCTATTCCAGCGCAACCAAAATTTAGGTTTATAACCGTTTCTTTAAAGTTCAACTCCGATAAACCTAAAATACGATTGTACATATTAGCTGATAACAGTGGGTTAACAGGTAAAAAAGTCGCCACAGATAATTTTACAATGAGTTCATTGTAGCTCTCTTCTAACAGCTTTTGTCCCACAAGCAATTTAAATTCACCATCTTCACTAACATCATTTCTTTTGGCGTCAGTAGAAATAACTTGAGCAAATATTCCTTGTACATACATAAACTTTTCTGCAAGTTCGCGCGCAAGTGCGCGAAGCGCCGCATCAGCTGGTTTAGTGAGTTGCAATACAATTTGCACTTGTTTTGAATGACGCGACGCTCTAAAGATAATATTTTTTATCAAACCTGCACGGTTGCGAGGCGTATAAATCGAAATTTGATGTGTTCGAATTGCTGCATGCAACCACGCTACGATGTCATTGATAGAATTTGTCTGAATTGGACAACGGCCAATATCAATCACCTGATTACGAGACTGGTGATAAAATCCTAAATCTATCCATCTTTTGGCATTTGCGGTGTCTGATCCACTCTCTGACGCAACCGAACCATGTTCAGAGACAATTAATTTTACAACATGGCGATAGCCAAAACGCTCTTCAGATGCAACGCAATCTTTTACTGTGACTGAAGAAAATTCACTATCAACCGCATTAAGGCGGAGTTTTAAATCTTGGTTTTTTTGAATAAGTTGATTTTTATAGGTTAAATCAAGATAAGGACACGAGCCACAAGACTCCAACACACGGCAAGGTTGCTCGTGAATGATCTTCTCAGAAACTCCATGACGTGTTGTCATCATTCTGATTTCTGATTGGGTATGTTTTTTTTCTTTCCAAATCAGCTTCTTAGATTGAGTTGACTCTCTTTTTTTAGTGGCATTTTTATGGGATTGGTACCTATCATTTTCAGAAAAAGTAGGCTTAAATGGCAAACGAGAATCAAAATCTTTCATAAAAAATACACCACTATTATAAGTTTTCAAACAGCATAGAGCAACTTAATCTCAATCGCTCATTTTACTTGAAACACCTTCAATTGACTTAGACTTTTCGGCATAGCACAAGGAAGGCGTGTTTAGTAAAATTGCATTCCAAGCTTCGGCTAATAACCTATCTGCCAAAACTTCGCTAGAGGAAATAGTTGGAAGTGGTATATTTTTCTGATTTAAGACCCATTTTGAAAGGTCAATAACCCCATCTTGATAAGTACGTAGCTTATTATCAGACAACTCTCTCATTTGGCGCATGAGTTGATACATCTTTCTTGCTGACATTGCCCTATCATACCAGCGTAAGAACTCGCTTGGATCTAACGCTTTGCCATCATTAAGTCGCGAAGAATCGACCCATTTTTGTAATTCTTGTTCTGTATTTTTTAATTTTTCTTGTAACGCACTTAACTTGGTAACATTTTGTTTTTTTATTTTTTCAGAATCATGAAGCTTAATTTTCATTTCTTCGTTTTCAAATTTAAGCTGCGAAACTTCTAAAACCTTTTTTTCAAATTCAACTAAAGAAACTTGTTTTTTTGTTGTTTCTGCCGTTGACTTTAACAATTGATCGAACTCACGCAACTGCGCAACCAACTTAGAGTTTTCTTCGGTTAATGAATATAATTTATTTCTTGTATTAACTTCTTCATCTTTTAAAGCACGTTCTTTTTGGCGATTTTCATCTTTTAATTTTTTAATTTCTTCTTTGTATTTTGCAATTTCTTTACGCAACAAAATAACTTCTGAAGTATTATGACTTTGCTCTTGTACGTCATGAAGCTTTGCTTGCGAAACTGACTTTTTTTCTACTGTTGCATGTTCAGGTTTATGCTTTTCATTAAGTAAACTCGACTCTAATACAAGTATTTTATTTTGCAGAACAGCATTTTTTGAAATCAATTTATGTTTAGACAAAATTATCCATGCACAAAACAATAAAGCAACACCAGAAAAAGAAAAAGCAACAATCGTAGAAATATCCATATTTGTTTCCAAGAGTTGGTTAGAAACTCAAGCTCTGAAAACTGTTTAAAGAGCTTCTAGTTTCTATGAATCAAAAAATCTTTCAACCTAATATTAATCAATGTACGACTCATCCAAAAATGAGACATCAATTGCTCAACCGTATCGCGCGCAGGATCACATTGACTACAAGCAATTTGTAGCAAATATGACGGCATTAGCAAGAACAAGGCAAGGCGATTGGCAAAAATACTATTTTTTTCGAGAGGTAGCATGTCTCTCATTTTAGGTTGCGCAAGTAACAAAACAGAAAATTCTTTGGCAATTAAAAATCGCAACCCTGCTCCCATCCGCTCCGATTTAGACCATGTGATTAAATATTTTCCATCTTGATTGCGACTTAAAATTATTTCATTTTGACTTTCATCTGCTTTCATTTCAAGGTTTTCAATCACACCAGAGAGCTCAGGAATAAAAATTGGCAATGCTTTAATATTTGCGACATCAATTATTCTATTGGCTTCATCTAATAAAATCTGTCTTTCTTCATTATTACATAGAAATTCTCCATAACCTTGATATTCCATCAGTGCATCAAATAATGCATATTTACCTAATGACAAATCGACCAATGTCCGAGAATCCATATCTAAAGCAACAGCAAGTTGATGCATATTATGAATCGATTTGATATTTTTTCTGCCATATTTCCAGTGTGTACAATCTGCAGGATCAAACCCCAGTAACGCACCCACATCTTGATCTGTCACTTTTTGCGCAGAATCTTTTTTATAATTTAACACCTCTTTGCAAAATTTAAAAAGTTCAGCACTATGTGGGAATCGGTTATTTTCGACATTTATCATATACATCGTCCTTTTCCTAAAAAATTAAAAAATAAAGAATTAAATGAAGTAACCTTCTTGAATTGTAACACAAAAAAAATATATTTCTAAAGAATTCAAAAGTATACCTGGATAGTTCTACCCACTGCAGAATTGACGCTAAACGCTTTTAAATTAAGCAAACTTTGATAGCGTAAAAAAGAAGTACTTAATTCTAGATGACATATTGTTACATTAGAAGTTCCTATCTTTTTTATTCGCAGAGTGGAGACGGCAATGGGCTACAGGATAATGACCAACGTAACCTCGATTACCAATCAAAGACATATGCGGAACACCCGCAAAATGCTTGATCAAAGTCTCGAGCGATTGGCTTCTGGTTATCGCATCAACAAAGCAGCTGATGACGCAGCCGGACTTGCAATTAGCGAAAAACTACGGTCAAAAATAAGAGGATTGCAACAAGCACAACGTAACGCCAACGATGGCATTAGCTTGATTCAAACCGCTGAAGGTGGCATGAACGAAGTACAAAATATGCTAATTCGTATGCGTGAACTTGGCGTCCAAGCTGCATCAGATACAATAGGTCCAAAAGAGCGAATTTATCTCGATTTAGAATACCAAGCACTCAAAGATGAAATTGATCGTATTGCTTATGCGACCGAATTTAACGGAACACAACTCTTAGATGGTACCGGAGGAATACTTGAAATCCAAATTAACACAGGTGGTGACAACATCCTTGGCGTCGACCGTTTAGAGTACAATTCTTTTAAAGCAGATGTCAAAACAAATAGACTTGGTGTCGCAGATCTTTCTTTGGATACTAAAGTTGGAGCACAATTTTCGCTTACTGCAATTGAAAATGCAATCGATTACGTCAGTGGTATTCGAGCAGATCTCGGGGCTTTACAAAACAGACTCGGATCGACTATTAATAATATTGCAACCACTGTTGAAAATTTAAGCGCTGCAAATAGCCGGATTAAGGATGTCGATATTGCTGAGGAAAGCTCTGAACTGACCCGAAATCAAATATTGTTGCAGTCAGGTACAAGCGTCTTGCAGCAAGCAAATGTAACATCTCGAATGGCACTCTCTCTTTTAGAAGGAAGATAAAATAAACTATGTCAGACAATCTTAAAATCACACATGAAAACTATGTATCCATTGTAAAAGATTTAATCTTAATTACAGATACAATTTTAAAAAATGTTGTTACCAAAACAGAACAAGCTGCATTAGAGATTGGAAATAAAATAGAATCTGTAGCAAATCTTTCGAGTGATCAAGCAAAAACCGTAAAAGGTTTAATCACAAGTATGTATCAAGAAGGAACTGCCGAACATTCTGAAGTCGAAAAAATGGCAGAAGAAGCAAACAATATGGCAAACGAAATTTTTGAAAGCGCTGCAGCAGGTGATCTTGCAAAAGCAAAGACACTAGGAGAGAGTCAACGTTACAAAGAAATTGGCAACAAAGCTGGAAATTTATCTAAACAACTTGAAAAATTATCGGAATCAGACAAAGAACTTGCAAATATGATAGCTCCAGTTATTATGGCATTACAGTTTCAGGATAGTGTAAGACAAAGTTTAGAAAATATTTTAAAATGCTTTCAAGAATTTGCAAATCGTTCGCAAGGAATAACGCAAAAAAAACTTGCAGGAAATGAAGAGGTAGAATTTTGGAACACTGTTGAAAATAAATTTACAACAACAGAAGAAAGAAATATTGTCCGCAAAACAATTTATGGCGAAAATGCAAAACTTATTGAAGACAACGCAAAATCTGATCCTTTTATGTTTTAATCTACAAATTTATTATTTTCAAAATCCCATGTTGAGCAAGCAAAATTAGTTGAATTTGTTTTGTAGTCAAAATATTGGATAAAATTATAATCATAAAAATATTTTGGATAAAAAAATGGTCCCCAAAAGTTAATATAGCTTTCACCACTATTAGTAATTTTAAAAAAGTATTCATACCTTTTGAAAAAAGCACCGGCTACACTCACACACACATAATCACCGACATTTAAATAATCTTGATGAGATTGTCCAACTGCTTTTTCTGTTGAACAACCATTTTTTGTACACACTTTAGCTAAAAAAGCTGTACCTGGAACAAAATTTATACTAACTTTTTTTTGATTAAAATCATTTGAAAATGCACAAACACTACTAAGTCCAAATATAACAATAAAAAAATTTAAAATAATTTTCATAAAAATTTCCTTTTATTAATTTATAAATTTATCGCAAAATCTTTGATTTTTTTGATATTTTTGATATTTTCCAAACGCTTCACCTTTAATGTATTGAATAGAAGATTTTGTAACATCAAAAGCTCTGTCTGTAATAGTTCCCCAAAAGTTAATTTCAGAAATATTTGATTGTTTATTATATTTAAATAGATAATCATAATAATAAATTGCATCATAAATACGTACACATACTTCATCGCCTTCTTTAGGATTATGTATGATATATTTATCACCCAAATGAAGAGTTTGAGAGCAGGCGTTTTTTGCGCAAACGATTCCTGAAAATAATGCATTTTTATAAAAATTAACCAAAATTACACTATTATCAACATCATTTGCATTTAAATTTTCTAAAGACTGATCAGAATATACCGGAAAAGAAAATAATCCAGTTACTAAAAAACCTGCTTTAATAATAAACTTATTATTAATATTAAAAAACATTACCGACCTCCTTTTTAAATAACAGATTTATTTATATTTTATCTTAATTAACAAAGCAAATATATAATTTTTTATTTTTAAATTTAAATAAAAATGTTAAAAAATTTCTTTTTTTTTTACTTTAATAAACAAAAATAAATATTTTATAAAAATTGAAAAATAAGAAAAGTAAAAATAGAAATTTATCAAAATAAAAAATTATATCTCCAATATGTATTAAATTTTTAAAATTAATTAAACCTTGAAATTATAAAAAATTTAGTTCATTATTAACTATATAAAAAACTTTAAAACTTGATTTATACAGGGTTGAATACCATGCAAAATATTCAAGACACTATAATTGATAATGTAATTAAAAAACTTTGGCAAAATTATAAAAAAAAGGTTCCTCAAGCTAGCATCATCGAAAACGCTATAAAACAAAAACAAGACATATGGGTTGAAGATCATATTGCATTTAGAACATTACCAGGCAAAAACTGTGGGTTAAATATATTAAAAAATATTTTTGAGTTACTTGGTTATAAAAAATCAAATAGCTATAAGTTTCAAGATAAAAGACTTTCTGCAATATCTATGGATCCTCCTCATCAAGAAAATATGCCTAGCACAAAAGTTTTTCCTAAAGTTTTTATTAGTGTTCTTGAACCTGAAGGATTTTCTTCTAGTTTTGTAAAATGTATCAATAATTATACAGCAGATGTTACCCTATCACCACTTGATAAATTCAAATCTGAATTTAATTTGTTAAAAAAATATCCTCAAAGAGTTGATGATTTTTCAGAATCACTTGCACTTTTTCTAAATAGCGGTGCTATTTGGCGTAAGCCAATTTATAAAGACTATGAAACACTTCGCAAAGAAAGTGAGTATGCAGCTTGGACTCTTGTTTTTGGCAATACTCCCAATCATTTTACGGTCAGCGTTCATTTGATGAACAATTTTAAAAGCCTAAAAGAATTTAATAATTTTATTGAATCAGAACTTAAAATTAAATTAAACAACGCAGGAGGGTCCATTATTAAAGGCACTCCTGAAGTAAAGCTCGAACAAAGCGCTACGCTCGCAGAAGAAATTCTTGTTCCATTTCAAGATGGCTTTCAAAAAATTCCTTACGCCTTTGTAGAATTTGCCTATCGCTTTACTTTAGAAGGAAAAAAACACGACGGAATTTGGGATAACTATTACCAAGGTTTTGTAACAAGCAATGCAGATAAAATATTTGAATCCACTAATTTTAGAAAGTAAGTTTAAGAAAAAATTTCAACTGACTCCACTTTTGGTAATGGTATAGAAGTAAAAAATCTGGCAATACTTTCAAACTGTTCTGGAGAATCCGTACACATAACAGAGCATTCTTCTGTAAACAATATATTTTCAAAATTATTATTTTTTATAAACTGCGTAACAAAATTAACTATTGGCAAAGAAGATTCTACTAAATAAACTGGATCGTCTGTCGCTTTACGACCTAGCTTCATAACCCAATCGCCATGAATAGTTTTATACACAACAGTTTTACCAAGTTTTTTTTCAAGATAATCAGCAATGGAAAAAGCGAGTCTTGGATAATGAGTACAAGCAAGCATAACAACCTTTGTATCTTCTGGAATTTCGCAAAGATACATTTCGCATGTTGAATCAACAATAGAGCCTGTCGTAATTCCTTCTTCTACTAAAGGAACAAACAACGGACACGCTTTCGACCAAACCTTTGCAATACCAAGTAACTTAAGTTCTTCTGCAAATCGCGCACTTCGTATGGTAAAATGAGTGCCAAGAACGGCCACGGTTCTTAATTTATCGGTTAATATTTCACTTACAAACTTGCAAAACCCTTCTACAATACCAATCACTGGCATAGAAAATTGTTTTTGTAACTGCTTTGCCGCAACACTTGAAGCAGTACCGCAAGCAATAACCAAAAGAATCGCATTTCTTTTTTCTAAAAAATTAGCCGCCTCTATCGCGTATCGGGTAATGGTTTCTTGGCTTTTATTTCCATACGGACAACGGGCATTATCACCTAAATACTGAGTATTGAGTTGCGGAAAGCGTTTTAATACACTCTCCCAAACAGTGAGGCCACCTTGGCTAGAGTCAAAAAAAGCAATATTGGGCTTAATTTTATTTTTACAAATCATTCAAGCATATTTCCAAAGATTTTTTCAACTCTGTTTCCAGCAAGAACTCCAAACAACAGGTTTTCTCTTTGTTTTGAGAACGCTTTTAATTCTTCTGGAGATATCAACCCACTATTTAGTTTTTGTAAAATTACATCATTGAGTAAATTCACCAAGCCCGACTGCCAGCCAGCCTCGCGCGCTGCATACACATTAGCTGGCGTATCATCGATAAAATATACATCTTGAGCTTCTAAATTGGTTGCAAATTTTTGATTCACAAATTTTTTTGCCTCCAAAAAAGCATGCTTGTAAATTTGTGGGTCTGGTTTTTCATAACCAACATCCTGGCTAAAAATAGTGACATCAAAAATATCTCTTACCGGTAATCGCTTTTCAATCATAATCTCATGCCACGTTGTTGCATTGCTTAAGACACCAATCCCAAAGTTTTTTTGACGCAACAATTTTGCGAATTCAACAACTCTATGACGCACACCACCCACGACATAACTATCTGCCTGTTTGATTTCATGCACAGAGAGACTTTTATCTTTTACATCAAAAGTTCGTTGCAACGCATGATTGAGACAATTTGCGTACTCAAATGCACCCATTTGCCCCGAACACCATTTACTCCATGTCCCTTCATTTTTTAACAAAGCAACAATGTTATTAAAATCTTTAGAAATATTAACAGGCAATAATTTAGAATACTCAAGAAAAAAAGCATCCCAATCTAAGTCAATCAAGACGCCACCAATATCAAAAAATACAAAACCAGCAAAATTCTTATTTTTTTGACAAACCTTTGCGCGTTCATTTGTCCAAACACAATCGAGTAACTTGATATCATTTAAAGAAATCTCGGGCCAAAGCATGAATCTCTCCTTAAGAGGGGTTAAATATGCCCCGATAAGCTTTGGTGGATATTTAAAACTTATACGGAAAACACATTATGCCAGTTTCAAAAAAACGCAACGTTTCTTCTATGAAATCAACAGAAAAAAAAATTACAGTCCTGATTTTAGAAGATCATTCAATCAATTTAAAACTTGAAAACATTGCGTTACTTAAAGCAGGTTTCAACGTAAAAACTGCTGATAACCTTGAGCGAATGAAAACGATATTAACCCATGAAAAAATAGATGTCGTTATAATGGATTACTTTTTTCAAAAACTCAAAGGAATACAAGAAATTAAACACCTCAAGCAAAACAACCATAATCCAAACCTTCGAATTATCGTTTGGTCAATTGAACATCAAAATGAAATCATGGATCAGGCTTATTTTTTAGGTTGTGATTTATACCTGGTAAAACCGCTTCCGCGCCCAAAATTAATTCAAGAAATTAAAAAAGTGGCAAAAGTTAACTACCGCAAAGCAGAAAGAAGCCCCTGCAAAATTGGATTTATTCTAAAAAATGAAGACAAGATCTACAAAACTATTGCAATCGATATCTCTGCAACTGGATGCCATTTGTTAGACTTAAACAAAGAAATCAATGTTTCTTTAGAACAAGTGATAATCTGTGAATTTATTTTACCAAATACCGCAAGTTTAATAACATGCAAAGGGAAAGTCGTTCGCATAACAGAAGAAGGATTTGGGATCAAGTTTTTAACCCTAAATGAGCCTGACCAACAAAAAATTACACATTTTGTAAATTCAAATAGCCTATCTATAAAATCTGAGCATTATTATTTATAAAGCACTATCCGACCTTTTTAGTGACCACATTACCACCAACTGAGGGTTGTTTAAATTCGTTAGACAGATTTACAGAAACACCACTCGCTTTTTTTTCTACTTGAGGTGTTTTTGGTAATTCTTGTTTAGAATTTACATACATTGAATACAAATCTGGTTGTAATTTTGGACTCGGCACTCCATCAGGCCGGGGATTATTAACGACATCTTCCCATGCTTCGTATAAAGTCATTAAAAGTCTTTCAGAAATTTCGAGATCCTCAACTCTATTGTGGAGATTACCCTCAATTAACTTATCCATAATAAAAATATACAAGTTTTCAAGATCTGCGGAAAGCTGCCCCCCCACTTCATGATCTAGGGTATTAATCAGTTCAGATAAAATTGCTAATGCTTTGCTAATATTCTTGCCTTTTTCGGCCGTCTTATTTTCTTGCATTTTTGCTTTAGCAACTCTAATAAATTTAATGCATCCTTCATAAAGCATAAGCAAAATTTTACTAGGATTTGCAGTGGTAACGTTTGTTGACTGATAGGCTTTTAACGCTTTGGTATTCATGCAACTCCATCCTTGAAAATCAGTTCTCAAAATCGCATTTTGCACTACATTTGTTCAGGAGCCGGAGCACCTAATCTCTGTTGCAAAACTTGCCCTTGAGCATTCATTCCATTGATAAGTTGTTCAACCACGGTAAATTGTCTTCTGATCGCCTCTTCGCGTTGTTTGGCATGCCTTGTTTTAAAAGCGATGTCTTTATCAAAATTGTCGAGAATTCTTTTATATTCACGCTCTTTTGATGAAATCACACCGCTTTGCTGATTTTGAATTGCACGCACAGAATCAGACATCCGAATGCCGAGACCAGTTGACTCATCCGATTGGATAAACAACTTCGCAACTCCAGGATAATCTTCGGTTAAAGCCTGTTTCACTTTAGTCTCATCGTATTTCAAACCGCCAGTTTTTGGATCGGTAGAAATTCCTGCATCTGCTAAAGTTTGGTACTTTTTTCCTGGTACACTAAATTGAATAGAAGATTGCAATGCTCTCCGTAACGTCCTTAAACTGTTATCTTTAGAAAGCACTCCAGCTTTGTTTGTTGTAGGATCTAACTGAAATTGTTTATCAATAAATTCGTTTACTTTATTATATGTTTCAACAAATTTTTTTATGACGTCCATTGTTTTTTCAACATCATAATCTATTTTTACATTTATCTTTGTTCCAGGTTCTTCTCTTTTAACATCAAGTATTAATCCAGGAAATAAATCTGTTACTTTATTTGTTTCATTATAAACTTTTACATCTTCAAAAAGCATTTCTAAATTTCTTCCAGTCACTTGCTCTTTAAATTCAAGGTAAGTGGTATCTGGATCAATTGTAATTTTTGCTTCTTTACCAGATTGCTCTGAAATGACTATCAATCGATAATTGTCTTCTTCAGAGTCTTCAATTCCTTCTTTAGTATTAATGACAATCGCCTTAACACCTTTCGCCATAGAATTAATTTGAATTGCAACATCTTGCAACGTGGAATTATCGGGATCAATATCGACATCAAACGAATCACCATTTTCAGTTTCAATTGACATATACCCAAATCCAACTGGAGTTTGATCTTTGTCAGGAAAGCTTTGCGTTAAAAGTTTATTTGCCTTTGCAAGATGGCGAACTTCTAATTCAAAATTGCCAATGGGTGCATTGTTATCAACAGTGCCTTCAATAATATCGGGGTGCGAGCTTACAACTTTTAGCTTGTAAAAATCGGCTCGAGTTCGCATCCCATTTAGGGTTGTGCCAAGGGTACTCACAAGACCTTTCAATTCATTAAATTGTCTTTGCTCATCAGCAAGTACTTTTTTTCTGCTTTCAAGTTGTTTGATTGGTTCTTTTTGAATTTCAACCAACTGATCGACCATTTTGGGATCAATACCAGAACCTGTATTGACTCGAATAGGAGCCATAAATCCTACATCCTCTCTTTTCTTTTACTATATCAAAAATTTTATAAACCTATACTCAATATTTGCAGTGCAAAAAGATAACACTCCATTAATAAAGCTAAAAGTCAAATCATTAGAAAAATATTTGTATTTTTAAATGAAAATAATATTATTTAATAAGAAGGTTTTTTATAAAAAAACCTTCTAAGATTTAACTATTGAGAAAGCGATCAGTACAAATATGTTAAGCGACCCGAATTTTGATAATCTAGACTCCATTCTCCACGTAAATCGCTCTAACGCTTACGGTGGGCTAGAAATCTATACTTTACTCCTTATAAAAAAGATTTTAGAAAAAAAGGGCAAAACTGCGCTATATTGCATGCCTGGTTCTAAGCTCGAAGCTGAAGCCAAAAAACTCGGCATACCCATTTATCATGCAATTAAAAAGGCAAAAATTAGTCCATTGGATATTATCCGTATTAGAAAAATAATTAATAAAAATAATTTTAAAATTATCCATACACACACCAGTCATGATGTATGGCTATGTTCATTAACTTTATATTTTTGTAAAAACACCACACAAATATTTAGTTTATATATGAATTCTATTAATAAAAATAATATTTTTCATCGCTTTATTTATAAAAATGTCAAATCTATTGTTACATCTTCAAATATATTAAATCAACAAGTTAAATTGCATTATCCAGTATTTCCAAATCAAGTTCAGTTGCTCCGGTATGGACGGGATTTAGAAAAATATCAAAAAAATAATGCTATCAGAAAGAAAATTCGCGAATTCTATAATGTGCATGATGATGAAATTGTTGTTGCAACCATTTGTCGAATCGATCCACAAAAAGGAGTAAAAGAATTTGCAGAATCTTTTCTCCATTTTGATGCCGAAACAAAGAAAAAAATTAAACTTTGGATTGTAGGAGAGCCCACCCTAAAACATCTTACTAAAGATCAGCGACCAATTTATGAGCCACAATCTTTGCAGCTTTTTGAATGGCTCAATAACTTTACACTTTCTCCTGAAATAAATGAAAGAATTCAACTTATTCCTTTTCAAAACGATATTATTTCATTTTTAAATGCTGTAGACGTTTTTGTACTTGGCACGTATAAAGAAACATATTCGTTATCTGTTTTGGATGCAATGGCCATGGGACTGCCAGTGATTGGCACTAACTCTGGTGGCACTCCCGAACAAATATTACACAATGAAAGAGGTTTATTAGTTCAACCAAAATCTTCGCTAGAAATTTCCAAAGCAATTTCTTTTTATTTAAATAATCCAGAGCATATTGCACGACATGGTGAAAATGCTAAAAAATGGATTCAAAAAGAACATTCTTGGCAACAAAAGCTTGAGAATTTATATTGCCTCTACTCACAATTTAACGGAAAATAATGTATGAATATACCTCTTTGCAAAGCACATATCCCCTCTCAAGCATTTGAAAATATTTATAAAGTATTAAGCTCTGGAAAACTATCGGGAGATGGTTCTTTTTGTCATATTGCCGAAGAAAAACTAAAAAAAATTTTTAATATTAAAAATGCGTTACTCACTTCATCATGCACTCATGCTCTTGAAACGGCAATGTTACTGTTAGAAGCAGATTACCAAGATGAAGTTATTTTGCCTTCCTATACTTTTGCATCAACTGCCAATTCAGTGATCGTTGCGGGGTTAAAACCCGTATTTTGCGATATCAATCCAACCACAATGAATATGGATCCAAGTGACGTTGTTAAAAAAATCACGCCACGCACAAAGGCAATAATTCCTGTCCATTATGCTGGAGTTGCCTGCGATATGGAAAGCCTTTTAAAAATAGGCAATACATATAAACTCAAAATTGTCGAAGATGCAGCACACAGCATTGGTGCCACATGGCAAAATGTGGCATTAGGGACAATAGGCGACATGGGAACTTTAAGTTTTCATGACACAAAAAACATTGTCTGCGGCGAAGGCGGCGCACTGCTTACAAACAACGAGGAGCTTGCAGAAAAAGCGCTAATTATTAGAGAAAAAGGAACAAACCGAACTCAATTTTTACGTGGACAAATTGATAAATATACATGGGTATTAAGAGGTTCTAGTTATGTTTTAGCTGAACCATTAGCAGCTATTTTAGCTGCAGAACTCGATCTTTTAGATGAACTTAACTTTAAAAGACAACATATTTATAATTATTATATTTCAAACTTAAACACATTAGAAAAACAGGAAAAATTCACTCTTCCTCATATTCCAAAAAACTGTACTTCAAATTATCATCTTTTTCATATTATTTTAAATAACGAACAGAATCGCAACGCGTTAATGGAGCACTTAAGAAGTAAAGGGATTGGTGCAACGTTTCATTATATCCCACTTCATACCGCACCTCTGGGCCAAACTTTTGGCTACAAAGTGGGAGATCTCCCAATTACAGAAGATTTCTCAAAAAGATTGCTAAGACTGCCCCTCTACCCTGATCTTGATGAACAATCTTTGCAATATATTGTAGAAGAAATTCACAATTGGTGTGACAAAAACCTTTAAGGAATTAAAGTCACAACTGTTGCAGCAAATGCAAAATTTCCTATTGAAGATAATGTTGTTACAGTTTGAAGAAGTATTTGAATATTTGAATTTAATAAGTTCGACGAAGATTCAATATCATCAAAAATTTGTGATAGATCCTGAATCTCACTGAGATAATTTCCATTTTGTAACATATTTTCACTTTCAGAATTTATATCAAATGCTCTCAGTTCTTCTTGCAATTCTGCAGTTGAATTTGTCGTGCCTGTTGATTCGGTGTCAAAACTACTATCCCAAAAACTCAATTCGCCTTCTTCTTGGTAATAGGGGGGTAATGAAGAGGAATAAGGGCGAGAAAAATGTTCAAAACTTTCATTAACATCTAATTCAGCAGCATCATCCACGATTGCATCACGAAGCGATAAATCCTGAATATTTTGAAAAACATTGCTAAATTGCTCTTCAGTTAATCCTTGCCGAAGAAATGCTGTTTGACGAACAATATGATTAAACTCTTCTGGTGGGTTCCATTCATTATTAGACCACTTATTCCATACCAACCGGTAAGACGGCAATCTATTTTCATTTAAAATTTGAAGCCGTACATCATGATCATCCACCATTTCAAAAAATCTGTTTAAAAAAGGTTCAAAATCATTGACAATAAAGTTCTCATTGAAAGGAATATCAATCATTGAAGCTAATGAAAAAGACAAATTTTCTTGAATTTTAATATTATCAAAAACTTTATGTCCTGTTTTTTGATTTATAATAGATTTATCATTTTGAATAAACCAATTTTGCCGCCATAGTTTAGAATTACATAAAGTTAAACTCACTCCAAAAATCGCAGATTCTTCAAGACAATATCCCTTTCGAAAAGCAGAAAATATTTTAAGTTTATTTAAATTTTTAGCACTATTAATTACATACCATTTTTGTGACTCATTATTAACACATTTTTCCCAAGATACATCATGTCCATAAAGTAATTTACTAGAATTATTTACATTTTTTTGAACCTTATTATAGATGTTAAGGCATTTATTCGAAACAGGATCAACAATTTGCACAAACTTTCTCTCAACACCATTAAAGTTAATATTATCAATTTTTTTAATTATTTTAAAAAAATAATTATTTATTTCTTTAATATTTTTTATTAATAAATTATATTTTTTTTCTGTCTTAATAAGGTTTATATATTTTTTATTAATGCCAGTTAATAGTTGAGAAAGTTATTGTGAGGCTTGAAGAAATAGCTCCAATTTGTTAAATAATTTTTGCACAAACAAAATTAACAAAGGAGCTACCAATGGACTGGCAGAGCCAACTCATCACTGTATACCTTACTACCTGCGATTTCTTTTCTCAACTCTCTCCAACCTCTTTTTTAAAAATTAGTCCAAACTCAAATCCCTCGTTCACAGACCAAGAAGTCACCACTATTTACATCTTTGGAGTTTTAATGAAACAAAAAAATATAAAAGCTATTTTTAACTTCACTAAAAATTTTATTCCAAACTGGTTTCCTCACTTGCCTTCTTATGAAGGATTTTTGTCAAGACTTAATAGCTTAAGTAAACTCTTTCCTGAACTTGCAAACTTTATTTTAAAAAATAATAAATTTAAAATCCCTAAAACAAAATCCAAACCTTTTATTCTTATTGACTCTTTACCTATTATACTCACAACTGGTTTTCGGGCGCACAAGTGCAATACTGCAAACGATATTTCTGCTATTGGCTATTGCTCTTCAAAAGATAAATTTTACTATGGGTTAAAACTTCATCTCGCTGCTTTGTTTCAAAATAAAAAACTTGCCGCACCTATTGATTTTAAAATCACACCCGCCGCAACTCACGACTTAACTGCTGTTAAGAATGATCTTTTAAACTTCAAACATTCGCAAATCTTTGCCGATCGTGCTTACTGTGACAAATCAACTAAAAAAAACTTGAATCAAATAAACTCTAAATTACACACACCAATTAAACTCTCTCGGAATAAAAAAACTCTTTCTAGTGATGAGAAAGTTTATTCTAAATCTGTTAGCTCTATTCGGCAGTCCATTGAAATCCTTTTTAACTGGTTAATTGAATCCAGCGGTATTCAAATCGCATCAAAAGTTCAATCGACTAAAGGCCTTATCGTCCATGTTTTCGGACGATTTTCTGCCTGCCTGTTTAACTACTTATTCAAATTCTAATTGATTTTTCTCAACTATTAATTGGCATTATTAATTTGTGGATTTAAATTAAAATACTTTTTTAACAAATCAATATTTTTAACTTCAACAAGTCTATACTGTAATTTTTTTTCAATTTTATTTGTTAATGGTGATAAATTTGCATTTGCCCAATTAACACTAAAAAATACTTCTATACTATTTAAGTCACTTTCATTATTTAATGTTTCTTGAACAAAAAAATTAAAAATTTCACTTTTATAAATTGGGTCTATGGATTTATTATAATAATGAGCGGGCTCAAAGCCCCATTTATGCTCAGAATTTAAAGTGCCCCAATAAGCCTTAATCCATGACCTAAAATCAACCTCGTAAATTAACACCGGAAACTCTTTGGCGTACATTTTAATTAAAGAATGAGCGGCTATATTGATTATTGTTAAAAAAACTGGCTCCAACTCTTTTATTTTTTCGTAATATACTTGATCAGGATTTTTTTCTAAATATAAATATTTAAAATAATCTGGATTATACCTTTCTAAAAAAACCAAACTAGTATAATATTCTGACATTTTATTTTTAATAGAATTTAAATAATTATAAATCAAAATTTCTTCAAATTTTTTATTAACTTTATTAAGATTTTTTTTGTATTGATCATAATACACTATAGTTTTTTCAAATTGATCCCATTTATTTTTAGCAATTGATCCTTGATCTGTTCCATAATGAATTTGATTAGCATCATTTTCATAAAAATTATTTAAATTATGTTCATAAATACTAATTGAATAAGCCTGAAAAAAAACCGAAAAACTTAACAAAAACAAAAAAATTCTTACTAACATACAACAATAACCTTTACAATTAAACAAATACTTAAAAATAAATTACATAAATATATCTATTCTATGGCACAATCACTATAGGAATAACAGTTGATAATGTGACTGTACTCACAGAATTTTCAGCAATTATCAATTCATTTAAAGCTTGTATCCCCGACTCTAAACTTACCAAATTTACATTCGCAACTTCAAACAGTGTTTCAATATTATTCGCTTCTTCTACAATTTCCATATCCTCTAGGATCTGTGCATTATGTTCGACTTCATCCACAGGCATAAATTCTTGTGAAGCATTAGAACTCATTCCCGAATCATCACTTCGTATTGAAACAGGATAAGCATCATCATATCCTGATGAAACTTCAGAAGGGTTGCCGCTCACTTGAATACCTTGCTCTTGTCTTTCATAACGATTTAATAACTGCTCAATCCAATAATTCTGAAAATCATCAAATAATCTGTCAAATAATTCTTGGCTACTCCCTTCGATTTCTGTTTGTATTTGTTGCTGTATTTGTTCAAATTCTTGCGGCGGATTCCATTCTTGTTGCAACCAACGATTCCAAACTTCTCTATAAGTAGGGACTCTAAAATCATTATGATTTAATAAAAATCCATCATTATCCTCTACTAGTTGAAAAAATCGATACATTGAATTTTCAATTCTTTGATATGGAAGATTTTCATATATTGGATCAATAATTATATTGCTTGAGTTATAAATATTTGGTAGCTTTAAAATAGAATTAATTTCATTATAATTTTCATCATATCCATTCATTTTATTTAACATCAAAAAAGATGAATTTAACAAATAATCTTCATTTATAATGAAGTTTTTAAAAACAGAACTTTCATATTCATTATTAACAAATAAAATTTTTGATAATAAATCTTGATATTTTAATGAATATATAAATTTAATATAACTTAAGACTAGGTCATCACTAAAATATTCTGGACACGAAGCAAAGTAAATAAAATTTTCGTTTGATGATTTATTTTTTGGAATTTCAAGCATATTAATTTTTAAATTTCCATAAAATCTACTAATAAATATATCTTTTTCTTTAGTATTATTGTTATCAAAAAAATAAAAGTCACCTGGCCTTGTATAATCTTCCATTTTACTAATTAGCATTTTTTTGTTACTAATTTCATTAAACAAATTTAATAGTAATACATTCTCAACAAAAAATTTAGGATTGTTAATCAATTTATTTATTAAAACTAATACTGAAGGAGATATATATCTAGACCATGATTTAGAATTAACTAATTTTAAAAATTCAATTGATGAATTAGGAATTTCGTATTTATTAAGATACATTGCAAGATACAATATATAAGGAATATCTTTAGAAATTACAATCCCATCTTCCCAATCACTTTCAGAGTATAATTTATAATTGCTCAAAACTGATGCTAAAAGTAACATTTCTCTTGTGATTTTAGTGGTAACGTGGTTTGTACTCCCTAAAATCTTATTTGACTCTAAATTTCTAATAATTTTTCTATTTTTACTATCTTTACTATATTTCCAAATTTGACTTCTATTATTATTAATACATTTAGAAATTAATAATGTATTACCTAATTTATCTTCTAAACATTTACCATTTTCTTTAACAGAATATATTTTAAATTCAGTAAAATTCTTATTAATAGGATAAATTAGCCATTCTTGAGAATTATCTAATACAGCACAATTTTCATATTTAGCGTGTCTACTTTTTACTTTTGATAAGCATTTATTTTTATCAAAAATTTTATATGTATTTAATAAATAGTTTGATACATCAAATTTTCTTTTATTGTCAAAATTATCGCTTTTAGATTTTTTATTAGTCAAATTTAATCTTAAATTTAAATTCAAAAAAGTTTCAAAAATTTTGGTTTTAAAATTTATAATATTTAAAACCAAATTACTTCTTCCTATTTTAACTGAAAAATTCTCAATCTCTTTTTCATAAATACTTAAATCAGGTAATAAATATTTTTTTATCAAATCAATATTTTTATTATAAATAAATTTATAGTAAACTGGGTTTTTATTATTTGTAACCCATGGAGTTAAAGAAGCACTATTCCAAAACTCACCAAATGTAACTTCGTTTTGCATAAAATCAAAATCTTCTACATTTGATTTTAATAAAAAATCATTAAAAATACTATATTCTAAAATTTTTTTTGAAGAGTTTTTTAAATAATGGGCAGATTCAAACCCCGAAAAGTGTTGTGTATTTAATGTAGGCCAATATGCTTTAACCCAAAAATTAAATTCTATTTCTTTTAAAAATTCAGAATTATTTGCAAAAAAATATTTTAAATATTGATAAAACGACTTATTGATAATTTGTAAAAATAATGGCTCAATATCTTGCATTGATCTATTATAAATTTCCTCAGAGGTTTGATTAGGAAACATTTTATTAAAACTATTAGGATCATACTTTTCTAAAACAATTAAACTAGTATGATATTTAATTATCAAGTCACGCACAGCCTTAAAATACAATAAATCAACATGGTTTTCAAAGTTATTTAAAATATTTTCTAAATTTTTTTTATGTTCCTCGTAACTTTTATTTATTTTTAAAAAATTATCCCACCTTTCATTAGAAATAGACCCCTGATCGTTTGAACGATAGTGAGTGTTAGAATTATTATCCATTATCTGTTTATCATAAATGCTAATTCCATTAGCAATCGGCACATAAGCAGTTGAAAAAACATATAATAATTTTTTAATTTTTAACATTAATCCTCCTTGATTATAAAAATTAATAAATGATGAAAATTTATTTAAAAATAATAAATTTTACAATATAAATTTATAAATTTTTATTATAAATGTAAATAAAAAAATTAATTATTTTTTATATAATACATAATATTTTTAAATTTTCTTTAAAAATAAATAAAAAATGTTACTATAAATAATTAATTTTAATTTAATTATACTAAAGGAAGTTTTTATGGCAAAATCATATAAGAAAAAAAATTTAAATTATATCAAAATATTAGACCATCCATTACTAACGCATTCTTTATCGATTATTAGAAATAAAGAAACTCCAAGCAATGAATTTAGAAGAATACTTGGAGAAGTGAGTCGCTTAATGGCTTACGAAAGCTCTCGAGATTTAAAAACAAAAAATATGATAATCGATACCCCCTTTGAAAAAATTGAAAGCCCATTTATATCAGAAGATGTCACAATTGTTTCTGTTATGAGAGCAGGAATGGGAATGCTTGATGGCTTTATGCAAATGTTTCCTTTATCAAAGGTGGGGCATATTGGGATATATCGAGATAAATTTTTAAATAACACTGTAGAATATTATTTTAGACTTCCAGACGATATCGAAGGTAATAAAATATTTTTACTCGATCCATTACTCGCTACCGGCGCTACTATTGTCGCTGCTATAAACAGACTCAAACAATACGGTGCACATGATATTCGTTTTCATTGCATATTGGCATCACATTCTGGCTTAGAAATTTTGCATAATGCGCATCCTGATGTATCGATCTATTGTCTTGGTGTTGAGCGCACTATCGATGATAAAGGATATTTACTTCCTGGAATTGGAGACGCGGGAGACAGAATTTATGGTACCATTTGAAATTTTTTTATTGAGGTTAAATTTTGAAAAAAGATAGAAAAGTCACAATTATTGCTATTTCTGGAGGAAGTGGCTCGGGAAAAACAACGGCTGCAAAAAAATTACAACAAATTTTAGGAAACGATATCTGCCAAATAGTGAGTCAAGATAATTATTATCATGATCACAGCCTTCAATTTAAAGGCGATGGCAGTGTTAATTTTGATCATCCACAAGCCATCGACTTTGCGTTAATGGCCACACAATTAAAAAATTTATCAGAAAATATACCGATAAATATGCCTGATTATGACTTTATCACCCATACAAGAAAAAAAGAAACTATTTACTTTGAACCTATGCCGGTTATCATTGTTGATGGAACTTTAGTACTATCACAAGAAAAATTAAGAGAATTTTTTGATTATGCTATATTTCTTGATATTGCAGAAGATATCCGGTTTAAAAGAAGACTCAAACGTGATGTCGAAGAAAGAGGCCGGAGCCCTGAAGGAGTGATTCTACAGTACCAAACTTTTGTAAAACCGATGTACGAGGCTTACGTGCAACCTTCGCAAAAATTTGCTAGTCATGTCGTTTACGACAACGAAAGTCTTTACGACTTACTGGACGAATTTAAAAAAACGTTTTCTACAAATTAATCTTTTATTTAAGGGATGCTTATGAAAAATCCAATAAAAACTTCAATTTTAACCCTTGCCGCGTTTTTTTTATCAAGCTGTCAATCATCATTAACTTCCCAATTTTCTCCGCAACAAACAATTGGTGAGATCCAAAATACAACTGTTAAGTACTCTGACCTCACAGTTTCTGAAAAATTTGAAATATATAATGCGCAAAAAAAATTATATAATACGACAAAAAATGTGATTGAAAAACATTACTTAGACAAATGGTTTAAAGAATATCAAATTTCTAATAAAATTGATTCATTAGAAAATGCAAAAAATGATTATTTTGCAAAAAATATTACAATTCCAAATGAAGACATTAAAAAATTTATTGTGGCATATCAAGATAGCCCTAAAATGCAACAAATCCCAGAAAATCAAAGAGAATTCGTTGTAAAAAATTATCTCTCCCAACTAGAACAAAGTAAAGCAGAGCGCAAAATTCTTGATGATGCAGAGTCGCAAGGTTTATTAAAAATTACGGCATTTCAAAAACTTTATGATTTTGTTGTTCCGCTAAGTTCTATTGGATATGTTAAAGACAAATCGCTCAATAATCCTAAAGTCACATTGGTAGAGTTTGCAGACTACGAATGCCCATATTGCGTACAAACACATGCAACTATTGAAAAACTTTTAAGTCACTTTAAAGGCAAAATACAATTTGTTTTTAGAGACTTTCCATTATCCACAATTCATCCACTTGCCATGCCTGCAGCAATTGCAGCAAAGTGTGCTTCTGAACAAAACAAATACTGGGAAATGCACAACCTATTGTTTGATCGCAATCCCACAACAGGCTTAACAGAAGAAAGTTTCAACATATTTGCAGAAAAATTAAACTTAGATGTAAAAAAATTTAAAGAATGCAATAAAGACACAGACCAGTCTCGTCAACATGCAATTTTAAAAGACATTGAAGAAGCAAATAACATTGGTATCAATGCAACACCTACTTTATTTATTAATGGTGTTAAAATAGATGGATCAATGAACTTTGAAGAACTCAAAAAAATAATTGAAAAAAAATTAAGCGAACAAAAAAGTTAACAATCAATTTATTTCGCTAATGCAGCAACGCCAATGATGCCTTTTAAGTCTTCGTCTGTAATAGAAAGACCTGCACCAACAAAAGGAAATGGCTTGCTGTACAGCACCAAACCATCAACCCCACCTGTCACAAAAAGATTTGGCGTAATAAAAAAATTGGCAAAGGCTTTAATACTAAAAGGCCCACGTGTGCCATACTGGGTATCAGATGGTGTTGGCGTACCACCAAATTGCGTAAATTCTAAAGAACTGACAAATTTATCACGAAATGCATAGATATCTGTTGCAAAACCGCCCGTATTGGCAAACATCCCAAGCCTTAATCCCAAAAAACCAAAGCGTTGTGACAACTGTAAATTAAATCTTAAATTAGACACTTTTTCTGTTGTTGTTTGCGTTGTATCCGTTGTCGTCGTACTGCCATTTGTTGAAGTTGTGGTCACTGTTCTCACAACTTCTCTTCCAAAAGAAGCATTGGTAATACCAACTAAATAATAACGATCGGGCCTAGTAGCCAACATCATATCAAATTGATTCACAAAACGATCTGATTTGTCGGCATTAGACACTCGATATTCGACACGATCCATCAATGTAATTTTAATTTGCGAAATTGGTCTTACGGCATCTTGTAAACTTTTTAAGGTCGATTTCACTTCATCGGCTGTATCGTTTTTAGCAATAAGCTGCCCTAAGGTGCCTTCGCCATTTTCAACTTTTCCTGCTAAACGCTTCATTGATGCACTGGCATCATCAATATTTGCAATAATTGCTTCAATTTTTTCTCTGTTTTCTACAGTTGCAATATTTCTAAGCTCTGATGAAAAAGTTTTGATATCAGCTAAAATTGTATCAATTTTTGTATCATTTCTTTCCATCAATTGTGAAATACGCACTGCGCTATCACGAATTGCAACAATTGCTTGCTTAATGGAATCTTTTTGGCTCGAGGTGATTTCTTTTAAGTCAGAGGTAATACCATCAATATTTGCAATAATTCTTTTTAAAGAGCCTCCTGTTTCTTGCGAACTCAGCATTTGTGCGAGCGAACTACTTATTTTTTTTATATCATCTGCAATTGCTCCCATGTTACTCATTAAAGTATCCATATCCACTGAATCAGGGCTACGCGGTAACATGTCACCAGAACTCATCAGTCCTTGACCGGCTTGATTACGTACAATCTCAATGTAAGAATCGCCAAGAATTCCACGAGAGCGAATTTCGATATAAGAACCTTTTGGAATTTTTAAACCGCCATCAACACTAAAGTTAACACGGGCACCATTTTCTAAAATTTCAACTGAGGTCACTTGCCCAACTTGCACGCCCGATGCGCGAACCTGGGTGCGTTCGGCAACACCTTTTACATTATTTAACGTTGTATAAAAATTTTGTTTTTTAGACGTAAAAGGATTACCGCCTAGGACAACAGCTGTTGTTGTCAACACAGCTGTTCCTACTATTGCAAATATTCCAACTTTTACTTCAGATGACAAAGACATGAACAATAAATCCTTTATCGTTAAAAAAACTCTTCAATTGATTTTAATTTAGACAAGAGGAACTTCCAAAGGACCTTTTCTGCCGCCACTAAGGAATTGTTTGACCAAAGCGTCTTCAGTTGTTTCAAAGTCTTTCGCAGACCCTTCAAAATAAATTTGTCCTTTGTGTAATAAAAAAATATGTTCTGCAAGACCAAACACAGACGAAATATCGTGGCTCACAACAACTGTTGTAATATCGTCAAGTTTTTTTTGAGTATTAAATATAAGTTTATCAATCAAATCAGACACAAAAGGATCCATACTTGTCGTGGGTTCATCGTAAAGTAGCAATTTAGGTTTTAACGCCAATGCTCGTGCTAAACCGACTCTTTTTCGTTCACCAATTGAAAGTTCAGACGGGTATTTGTATTGAATATCAGGTAAACCTACAATCTCCAATAGCTCTTCTACTTCTTGCCGCATTTTTGCAAAAGAAATTTTTAAATGATTTTTTAATGGAAATGCAATATTTTCAAAAACATTTAAACTATCAAATAAAGCGCCATCTTGAAAAAGAAAACCAATTTTTTTACGCACAATGTTCCAATTATCCTGCTCATCTGGAGACATCACCTTACCATCAATCCATATTTCTCCAAAATCTGGATTTAAAATACCAACAATATGTTTTAAAATAACAGATTTTCCCTCACCGCTTCGACCAATAATAAATGATATTTTATTTTTTGGTATTTCAAGGTTCAAACCATTCAGTACATGATTTTGTCCAAAGGATTTTTTCACATCTTTAAAACTTACAAAAATATTATTTAATTGCATTTATCTTTGGTTACCTTACCTGGAAAAGAGTGAGGATAAAATCTCCAGCTAATATTGAAAGCAAACTTGCAACGACAGCTTTTGTGGTTGCTTCTCCAACGCCTTTTGCACCACCTCGCGCTTTAAAGCCTTTATAGCAACAAATAATTGAAAAAATAAATCCAAATACCATTGCTTTAATTAATCCTTTTACAACATCACCCCAGTACACTATCCATTTTAACATTTCCATAAAAGTACGTGTATCAACTCTAAAATAAATAACTGCTACAAAATAACAACCTATAACACCAATAAATAAAAAAAATATAGCTAAAATAGGCATCATAATTGTACTTGCTAAAACCCTTGGTACAACTAAATAACTTATAGGATTTACTCCCATTGCTTCCATTGCATCAATTTGTTCGTTTACACGCATTGTTGCAATTTCTGCTGCCATTGCTGCACCTGCTCTACCAATTACAATAAAACCACACATAACTGGTGCCAATTCTAATGCCAAAGATTTTCCTGTTGCAGCACCCATTAATCCTTCAGCACTAAATAGTTTAAAAATGACTCCTAATTGCAAACCTAAAACAGAGCCAACAAAAAGTGATGAAATAAAAATGATCACAAAACTTTTATTACCAACAAACTCAAGCTGTTTAAATAATAAAGAAGTTCTAAAAGGGGGGATAAAGATCCATTGAGAAATACTTCTTACAAATATTAAAAACCTTCCCACACCAGCAAATATTGTTAACAAAAAAGCGCCAATCTGTTCGGGAATGATTAATAAATTCTTCATTTTTATACTTGTCCTGATTGAAGTCTGATCGTGTCACCTATTAACGACAAATCAGAAAGTCGCAATTCACGTTCAACATCCAAACTTGCAAAAACAGGAATTTCAATTACAGTTTGCGAAACTTTTAATAATTGTTCAGAAACTCTGTCTTGAAGATTTTTATAGCTAGAAATATAATTAGCAAATACAGTTTGATCTAACGAAGTTAAATTTTCTTGAGATATAAAATTTTGTAACTCTATTTCATGATTTAAATTTTTTGGAAATGCTCTATTAATAATTGCTTTCTGTGTCACAACTTTCATTCCGGCTAATACTCTGGCTATTTCTTTTACTACAGCAACGGCATCTTCTCTTATTGAGGTAATAAGAACAATATTAGTTTGAGAACTACGCATCCACTTTTGCGAATATTTGAGTCTTTCTAATGCAGTAATAAAAACCTCATCAAGCATAGTTAAAAATTCTGCAAAATGCACAATAAAATGTTTGCCTCCAACAAGAGCTAAACCGTCTAAAATTTTTCGAGCTCCTGATTTAAATGCCCAAGCCACAAAATTCGGTTTTTCATTTGCGCTACCAACAAACCATTTTATCCAATCAATAATCTTACTATCTAAAAACGAAGACACTTTTTCTGGCTTTGCAATAAAATCAATTGCATGGATGCCAGGAGCGGTATCAATCACCAAGTCTTCAACTTCTGGATACTGCTCTACCCATTCTGCCACACGAATTGCAGCCAAAGTATCAATCGCAGTCGCCATTTTGTCTGACAAAGCAATAAAATAAGGATTTTTAAATAATTTTTGCTGCGCGTCGGGTGTTAATCCTTTTTCAGAAACCCATCGCATTAAACTTTCATTGATATGCAGAATTGATGCATGCAGCGAGCCATTTTTATTTTGTAGAGGAATTTGAGTGCCTAGTTCGCTGAGGCTATTGACCCCAAGCGCTGATTGCAAGCGTTTTGCAGGATCGATGCTCAACAAGCCAACGTTTCTTCCCGAGTTTGCTAACGATAACGCAAAAGATGCAGATAAAGTTGTTTTACCAACTCCTCCGGCACCTAAAAATATATGCAACCTCGGAAAAGATTTTCCCATTTCGCACCTCAAATTATAACTATATAGCTAAATTAAACTAAATTGGCAAAAATTTTTGTTAATGTTTGAATAATACTTAAATGATTTTCAATTTTATGCAGTAATGTCACATCAGGTAAATAGTAAATAGGCAATTCAGCATTTTTTTCTACTGAAAACTTTTCTGCCCAATTTTTAAGCTTTTTTTCCATCATGTTTCGCTTTAATAAATTATTCATGATCAAGTCTAACTCAAAACTTGATTTTTTATTTTGAAATGTCTCTTTTAAATTAAGGTACCAGCTTTCATTTTTAAAATTGAGATCAGAAAAATAACATGAATTAATAGATTGATTGACTAAAATAGCAAGAGGCAATCGTTTTAGTTGATTAAAAATATTGGGAACTGATTCAATACACTCTTCGACAGGAAGTTCTTCTGGTAACGTTACAACGAGAATGCCTGTTTTATTTTTGTCTAGCAACATGCTTGTGACTCGTTCGCATTCTGTTGCCAAAGGGCCTGTCATGCCAAGCTGTGCAACTGCAGGCGCAATGCCAAATAACGAAATTCCATGACCTGTCGCAGGAGCGTCAACAATAATCCTGTCGTAACTATACCCCTTTTCACTTTGCGCCAACTCAAGCAACCAAAAAAGTCTACCTAAAAAAAATAATTCTTGTATTCCTGGTGCCGCTTGAATCAACCGTTGAACATGCCGATTTTCTATTACAAGAGAATAGGTAATTCGCATTTTTAAGTGATCAACAAAATATTCTCGAATAGCTTCGGATGCAGAAAAATTCATCACCGAAAAACCACATGGTAATGCAGATTCTTTGTGCGAACATTGAGGTAAAGAAAATAAGGGAGAAATTGTATCGTTTAATGACCACTGAACAACAAGAACTTTTTCGCCTTTTTGAGCAAAGTAACACGCTAAAGAAGTGGATATTGTTGTACGCCCCACGCCACCCTTGCCAACAATAAACAAGAGTTTTTGGCCAATGTTATTTAAAAACATGCCTTACGCTTTTGGGGGAGTTTTGTGATCAACATCGACAACCTGGGTTTTATTTAACGGAGCAGACGACGCATCGAGCTGCTTATCATCATTTGAAGAACCACCATGTAAACCTTTTTTAAAGTTTGAAATTCCTTCTCCTAATGATTTTCCTACGGAGGCTAAACGGCTACCACCAAAAAGAATAATGACAATACCAAAAATAAGAGCAAGCTCACCAAAACTAAAGGTGTGCATACCACCTCCACACAAAAAACAAAAAAAAATTACGCAGATTCTTCTCTTAAACTAAATCGAATCCACGAAATAACCTTAGCACAATACAAAGTCAAATATCAATTCGGTCTTATCAACGCTGCATTTTTCGCTTCTTCTGGCATTGCCATCATCACAGCTTCAGCCAAATCAATAACTTCTAAATTTTTTGTCCGCTCCAAATTTTGAAATGCACTTTTAAAATTGATCATACAAAATGAGCAGCCTGTCACCAAGGTTTGCGCGCCGCTATCGGCAACGTGTTGCAATCTTCGTTCCACAATTTTACCGCCACCTTCGCTTTCGTACCACATATTGCCACCACCCATACCACAACAACTTGATGTCTCTCTACTTGATTCCATTTCTGTTAATCGCAATCCTGCAACGGCTTCTAATATTTGACGAGGTGCTTGATATTCACCATTATGTCTGCCCAAAAAACATGGATCATGAAATGTGACTGTTTTATGAATTTCAACCGGCAGTTTTAATTTTTTAGCTTTTAGTAATTCGGTTAATAATTGCGAATGATGAAAGACTTGATAATTGCCGCCATAATCTTGATAATCATTTTTTAATGTATTGTAACAGTGCGGACAGTGCGTCACAATTTTCTTAAATTTTAATTTATTCAATTGTTCAACATTACTATTTGCAATTTCTGCATAAGAGTACTCATCACCCAATCGTTTTACTGGCTCACCATTGCACTTTTCGGCTTTACCCATGACAGCAAAATCCACGCCACAATATTTTAAAATATTCACAACCGCACGTGCGACCTTTTGATTACCAAGATCATACGATCCCGCACAACCTACATAATAAAGGTATTCAACCTCAGGAGAATCTCCTGTGATAATTGGCAGATCAAGACCTTCAGCCCATTTAAAACGATCTGCGTGTGGCAATCCCCATGGGTTGCTGTATTGCTTAATGTTTTCGATTGCTTTACCAGCTGCCGGAGGCACTTCACCTAATGTTAAGGTTTGATAACGTCGCAATTGCATTATTGTGCGCAACTGATCAATTCCTACAGGACATTCGTTGACACAGCCTCCACAGTTGGTACACGCCCAAATTTCGTTGTGAGTGATTGTGCCATTTTCATATAAAAAGTATTTTTGTTGTTCTGCTTCTTTTGCAAAAAGAGCGTCAACAGTCATGCTATTTTTGAGTTTTAAAATTATTTCACGTGGATCGAGCGGCTTTGCGACAGCATTTGCCGGACAAATATCTGTGCAACGCCGACATTCTGTGCAGCTATCAAAACTTAATAAATCTTTCCAAGAAAAATCGCGTAAATCTCGTACGCCAAAATACTCAGATTCAGCGTTCTCAAAATCCATTTTGGCAAGCAACACACTTGGGGTTAAACGTTGCGTGTACAAATTTAACGTTGCTGTCACGATATGCATTGCGCGCGTATAAGGAACTGTTGCAATAAATGCCATGGTTGTGACCATATGAAAATACCACAAAGCTGTATAAACGTTATTTGCATTTTGAGGTTCCATGTCTTTTGGAAATAAGTAGCTTGCTAAATAACCAATAAATGCCCATTGTGCATCAAGCGCGTCTGTTTGAAATGCCAAACGAAAACCTTGTAAAACAAAACCCTGAATCACTAATAAAAATAACAAACTATATAAAATTGTATAACTCAAGCTATGAGAAAAATTTAAACTTTTTCTACTGCGACGAACAATTCCAAGCAATAATCCTATAGCAAGCGCTAACCCACCAATCTGGCACGTTACTTTAACAAAAGCGTAAAACCAGCCATGATACAAATCAACAATTGAATAATCTTTTAACGCAACAATTGTTGTACCAAAAACTAACGCAAAAAAACCATAAAAAATCAGACCATGCATCCATGCCGCATAAATAGAACGATGCTTTGGATCGCGTTGTCTACGAGATCTTAAAACTTTTGCTTGCGCCAAAACATTTCTAAAAAATAATTTTGTTCTTTCTAGTGGATTGTCAAAACATATTTCTGGTTTGCCCGCTTGCCACAACTTAACATGACGCCAAAAACCATAAATAAAAACGAGCATTGCTAAAGCAAGCCAACCATATGTAGAAAGATGCAAAATATCATTTAAACCACCAGATGGTGACCAATATATTTGTCGTGTCAGTAATTGAGCTTCCATGCCAAAAAACCTTTTCTGCTAGGCTAAGCCAATTTTTTGATTTTTATTGACCGCGCATTAAATGCTTTTGCACATATTTTGCTACGGCAAAATCTAAAGTTGAAAATTCGTGCTTAACACCCAAGCTTCTTAATGTTGTTAAATCTGCACAGGTATAATTTTGGTACTGATTCATAATATTAACAGGCATTGGAATATATTCAATGGATTCAGGCAACGCGAGCGCAGAAAATATTTTTTTCGCTAAGTCATTCCAAGTTTCTGCAACGCCTCTTCCAACGTTTAAAAACAAACCATTGTCCGGAATGTCTGGTTTGTTTTTAGATTGCTTTCTTTGTAAGCACATTTGCACCAATTTCATTGTAACAGCAACAAGATCATCCACATAAACAAAATCACGCAACTGTTCGCCATCTTGGTACAACGATGAATTGCTTTCAAACAAACGAATTTTACCGGTTCTCGTTGCCTGATTATAGCCGTGGTAGACCATACTTGCCTGGCCACCTTTATGAGATTCAAACTGGCCAAAAACATTAAAGTAACGAAGACCAAACCATGTTGGAGGTGTTTTTTCTTGCTTTAGCGCCCATAAGTCAAAATCTAGTTTTGACTTTCCATATAAATTTAGTGGTATATACTTATGACAATCTTCTTTTTTATCAGAAAAGCCTAATTTGCCATCTCCGTACGTTGCGGCACTCGAAGCATAAATAAATGGAATATTTTGCTCTGCACAATATTCCCATAGCGCTTGAGAATAACCTACATTTAATTTGCTAAAGACATCAGGATTGGTTTCTGTTGTCGAAGAGCATGCACCATTATGAATCACGATATCAGGTTTTGTAGGCAGCGATCTTAATACAGAAATCAATTCTTCATAATCAACATAGCGGTAACGAGCAGAACCCAAAAACCGGCGTGCTGTATCGCGATTTAGAGTGCCAGACAAATCGCTGGCAATGACAGAACATCCTTTGTCTTGATGTTTTTTCTCATCAAAATCAGAAAAATGAACATTTTTATACGCTTCAAACCCAATTTCGCTGGGATCCGCAGTTAAAATTTTTTCTGCAATATTGGTACCGATAAATCCATGAGCACCAGTCACAACAAAAAGAGGCATATTGACTCCATATCTTTGTTCTTCACATACCGCTTAAACATTGTAAAAATGTTGAAGCAACCTGAATAGTTTGCCATATAAGCTTTAACACAATTTTTAGTCCATTGGCGTCTAAAAGTTTTGAAAAAAATTATTACAAATTATCAACAAGGAACAAAACATGAATGTTGCCGTAATTGGTGCAGGACTCGCTGGCAGTGAATGTGCATGGATTCTTGCAGAGCAATATGGAATTTCTGTCTCATTATTTGAAATGAAAGCTAAAAAAACAACCCCTGCACAAATTAGTCCCAACCTTTATGCAGAACTCGTGTGCTCCAATAGCTTAAAATCAAAAAGCCGCCTCAATCCTGCAGGTATTTTAAAAGACGAACTCACTAAACTTGGGAGCCTAATTCTTCCATACGCAAAAAAATACGAAGTTCCTGCTGGAGAAACTCTTGCCGTCGACAGAGAACGTTTTTCTGAAGGCATTACGCAAAGCATCAAAACGCACTCAAAAATCAAAACATTTGACGTCATTATCCAATCGATTGAGGATCTTCTATCGTACGGCGATTTTTCTGCAGTTGTGATTGCCACAGGCCCTCTCACCGATGATGCTCTCGCAAACAACTTGCGCCACATGACAGGCAGTGATCAGCTTTATTTTTACGATGCCATTGCGCCAATTTTAGATGGCGATACCATCGATCACTCCGTTGCTTTTTATGCAAACCGTCAATCCAAAACTCACGCTTACGAAAAAAAGAAACAAGCAACACAGGCTCTCCTTGATGGCTTACCAGAACTTGAGTGCAACGATGAAGAAGAAGGTGATTATTTAAACTTACCATTAAACAAAGATGAGTATTTTTCTTTTGTTGAAAAAGTGAAGCAAGGCGCTAAAGTTCCACACAAAAACTTTGAAGAACCACGCTACTTCAATGGCTGCCAACCCATTGAGGTTTTAGCCGAAAGTGAACCAAGAACATTATCCTTTGGTCCCATGAAACCAAAAGGGTTAATCTGTCCACGCACAGGACGGATGCCATACGCAGTAGTACAATTACGCAAAGAAAAACTCAGTGACACCGCTTGGAATATGGTTGGATTTCAAACCCGTCTTACTTGGGGAGCACAAAAAGAAATTTTACGTACCTTACCAGGACTCAACCAAGTTGAGTTTTTTAGAATGGGAAGTATGCATCGCAATACTTATTTTGTTTCGCCAAATATTTTAAACAAAGATTTTAGTTTAAAATGCAATCCAAAACTTTACTTGGCAGGACAAATTATGGGGGTTGAAGGATATTTAGAAAGCGCCGCCATGGGGGTATTGATTGCTCATGTGATTGGTAATAAACTTACAAAAAATAAATTATTAACACCGCCTCCAACAAACACATCTCTTGGCTGTTTAGCACGCTTTTGTACGGAAGCAGAAGCAAAGCGTTTTACTCCAATGAATATTCATTGGGGATTATTTCAAGAACTTTGTGAAAGTGACATTAAAAAATTTAGCAGCACACCCGATGCACTGCTAAAACTTAAAAAACTCGATAAATCTGTAAAACGCGAACTGATGGCTTGTCGTGCCGAAGAATTGTTTGACAAGTGGGTAGGTGAGAATTTTTAAATTGATGGTTTTTTTATTGTTCCATAAATAAACTCTCCAGAAGGTGTTTGAGCATCAATATTTGTTTCAACACCTGTGCTGCCAATCGGCAAAGACCTTGCTAATTCTAATGAAACAAAAGAATCACTTTTAACGGACTCATTAATTTTAGCATTAAATCCGTTTGGGTTATTAGGGTCTAAAAACTTTTCTAAGAGAGGAGCATAAGTATGAAAACCTAACATTAAATTATAATAAGCCACTACAGAATCATAATTATCCGCAGGAAAGCTAATACGAGTCGAATAAGATTTTACATCATTGACCGCTGTTGATTTATCCCAACGCTGATAAATAGAAGATGAAATGTTTAATTCAAAAATTCCTGGTATACCTGATGTAAATTCTGCTCCGATCTGATATCCTAAGCTATCAATCTCAGTTTTGGTTAAACCATGCGCAATTGAGTAGGTATTATCAATCGAAGTGCCTGCACCCATTAAACTTTGCCATGCAAGCTTCCAAAATGTCCCAGCACTTTGTGTTTCTGTGCCATCAAAAAGCGGTTCGTTGATATCGTTAATATAAGCATTTTTATTCTCAGGATTTAATAATAAATAAGCAATCGGTTCATTAAATTTAACATCAAAGGGGTAATGTGACCAATTAAAACCCGTCATACTTATTTCAATAAAATCTCCTTTACCATCAGTAACGTACACCTTATCAAAAAGAGAAGAACTTCTTGAAGTCGTAAAATACCCTGACTGTTGAGATTTTGAATTGGAAATGAATATACTGCCAGCCCAATTGGAAAATGCAATATCTCCTTTGCAACCTGTAACATCAGTACAAACGAGCTCAGTTGCTAAATCTTGGCCTAAACTTGAGTAGGGTTTTGCCTGTGCCCATGTTCTTTTATTGCCTTCCTCAGCCCCCCAAGTTAATGGCAATGCATTGTTATGACTTTGAATATATTCATCAATATGCGCAAAACTGGGCATTTCATACCCGGGAAGATAAATCGAAGTTAATGGATTTTTTGAATTCGACCGCAAAAGGTGAGATTGTTCATTTGACGCTATCAGTTTATTTCCTGCATAAATATTATAAACAAGAGCTGGCGAATTTTGTAGTAAATTAATTTGTTTAATATTTTTATCTACTTTTGTTTCCTTTAGCGCTAATGCACTATTAAAACTGTAAAAAGAGGTTAATATTAAAAACGAGGTTATTCTTAATAATTTTAAAAACATATGAATCACTCCTGAGATAAAACAAAGAAAAACCATTACAAAGACTACCAATAAATAATTCAATTATTGAAAAATTTCAGTTACAATTGAAATACAACATATTTAGACATACTTAATAAAAATAATTAAAAAAAATAAACGTTTATTTTTAGTAACTTAAAAACTATCTAGAACAAAAAATCACTAAAATGTCAAAAAAAAAGACGGTTTTGGTAAGCAAAACAATAAGGCTTTAAAATCAGATATAAATATAGAATAAATTCAAAAAAACAATAATTTTTCGATATTAAATATCCTATTATTTTTTAAAATTTCATGTTGATATTTAGTTTTTTATTAATTTTTATAAAAAATATAAATATTTAGAAATTATAAACCATAGAAAATTCCATGTTGCTATTCTTGGCGTAAAAAATATTTTGAACTCCTAATGTCCATCTTGGATTTATTCTTATTGCAAATTTAAGTTCAAGCAAATAATTAAAAGGCATTTTTGAGTTGAGATATTTTATCATCGAGGCTTCTGTTGAAATATAGTCATTAATCCAATAATTTATTTTACCAGTAATACCCAAATCCAATTCAATCGTTTTGCTTGAATTATTAAAATATCTAACGCCAAAGTAAGGAATAATACCTAAAGTAAGGTCACTATAATTCCATGACGTTCCATATCCATATCGCGCAACACATTCTCCAATATTTTTATTAAATTCATAATTATGATTATAAAAAGATAGATCAAAAAGTCGGTTAAAGGGCAATCTGTAATCATGTTCAGAAACCAAACTATCAAGTTTAAAAATTGTGAACTGAGAAATATTTATTCCCAAATCATTTGTAACAATTTTGGTTTTTAATATCTCAAGATAAGAACTCGATAAACCATCATTTAAAGAAGTATAAAAATCTCTTTGGGCTAATTTACCTTCTAAAACAAGACCTCTTGTCTTTGTCAGTATTCCAAAACGCAAGCTAGTATCTCCAAACAATTTAAGCGGATCATAAGAATTATTTTTTAAAGGCTCACTGAGTGAGACTAAATTTTTCTCATTAAGTTCTGCTAATATCTTTTTTTGAGTATTAAAATAATGATTTCTAATTTGAGGATTAGACTCTCTTGGTGTTTTGTAAGCGATTGCTAAACTTGCAATCTTTTTAAGAGTTGGTGTTGTATTTTGACTATTGTATGTATTATTAGCATTGATAATCTTAGCAACGTTTTTTTTATCCTGACTATTTAATTCATTAAATTTCTTGATTAAAAAAAATTGGGTAGAATGTATATTGGTTGGTGGGGTTGCAATATAACCCAATTGTTGTAATTCACGAATTGTATATTTTGGTAAAGTGTATAATAAAAATTGAGAGTTTTGTTTTTTTTCGTATAAAAGAAGTTTTAGAATATAATGTGAACAATTTTGATTCAAAAATGTATATGGTAAATTTTTCTTTTTTAAATTATTTGATATATTATAGATTAATTTTTCTTTTTCATTTTCTGATAAGCTTAATCTATAAATCCATAAATTCCTATCTTCTAAATCATATTCTCTTTTTTTAAGGATAAATCTCGTAAGTCGATACTCGCCCTCAATATAACTGACCAATGCTTTTAAATGCGCCCAACTCACTCCATCGGTTTTTCCTAAAAACTCTATAACAATAGAATCTGGTTCAGGTATAGTTTCTGCATGAATCACTAAAAACGTATGCCCAAACATTGAAACAGGAGACTTTAAATTTTGACTCGCAAATACAATAGAAATATGTTTTTTTAAAAAAATATCTTCTATTTTTACTGGTTCAAGCCAATCAAATTTGGCATTAGCTGTAAAACTAATAAGCAAAAGCAGAATAAATACTATTTTTTGTATCACTGCTCATTTTCCATCATTAAGCTTGCTAGACAACAAAAATCTTCTGGATTTGTGTACTGATGCGATAAAATTAATAAATTATCTACAATTTTTTTGTATGATTTATTTTTTTTGTATTTTAAGAGATAGCGAATAAGCTCACTATCTCCATCAATTAACTCATTCATGATCAAGTGATAATTTAAAAGAAAAAACGAATAATAACCAGAAACACAATCTAAACTCAGTTTCCCTGAATTTTATCTAAATCAATATTCAAGGTTGCTGGAGTGTATTTATACATCGCACCCGATGCCATATCGGTAGTCGATCCAAAAACACCGCCAAGCAGAATATTTCCCCAAAAGATAGGTTCTAATTCTGTATCTAACGTGATTGTTTTGGGTTCATAACCTTCTTTTTGCAGAGTAATGGTTGTCGAGGAGCTTTTTGCAATTGGGCCATTATATGGTGTTTTTCCAATTGTAGAACCATTAATAATAATTTCTGCTTCTTTTACATTTGAAATAATTGAAACGTTTTGTTTTGATCCCTTAACAATTGAAGCACATCCAGAAAAAAGAATATTGGCAATAACTAAAGAAGACAGCATAATTTTTTTATTCATAAATACCTCCATTTACGCTTTTGCCGCACCTTAAATATTAAAATTGTTCAAGTCAATAAAAATATAAAATTTTTTTGTAATAAATGATAAATGGAGTAATATTCCAAAAAAAATTAGAATAAATTGAGTAATATTCGAAAAATATATCGTAACGTTTTACACAAATTCCCATTTACTTAAATTTTCATTATAATTACAAAAGCCGCCGGAATTTTCTTTTACTAATTGAGAATTTTCTTTAGATAATAACTCACCTATATTTTTAGCAGATTGTTCTGCAGTTATTTTTCCATTAATGTTCATATCTGTTTTTACACTACCTGGATGCAAACTTATAATTGCTATGTCTTTATTTTCTGCACGACATTGCAAAGCTGCAAGTTGCGCATAATGCATGACAGAACGTTTAGAAAGGCGATAAGCAGCATAAGAATAATCGGTATAAGAAGAGTGCCCCATAATACTCGAAACCATAGCAATAACTGAGTGCGGCGCCATAAAAGGCAATATTGCATTATTAAATTCTACTAAACCAATTAAATTTGTATTAAACACATGCTGAATTTCATTTGCGCCAAGTGACAAGGCGTAGCTTTCGCTCAGCTCATGCACTGTGGATAAAACTCCTGCATTATGCACATAAAGATTTATCTTTAAATTTAATTTCTCAAACAGTTGTTTTATAAACTGAATCGAATTTATTTTAGTAACATCGAGAGTAAGTGAACCAAAAATTTCTTTTTCTTCAAACGTACCTTTGCCACGCGCAGTGGCAATTACGGCATACCCTTGCTTAATCAATTGTTTTGATAAAGAAAGTCCAATCCCTCGAGAACTTCCCACAACCAAAGCAACCCCTCGAGGCGCTTGGCTTGCAACATCTGCAAGCCATTTTGTTAATTTTTCATGCAGGGCATCTTCAGGATCCCAAATACTCACTTCTTGATCATTCACAAATAATTTTGGTTCAACATGGCATCCAGAGCGCTTGATCATAGTTGAAACACCACAGTATTCTGTAAAGCTTAACTTAACAGCAAGTGCTACACGCTCAACACTGAGATCTTTTCCTTTTACATAATAATTTAAATTACAATGAGTAAACACAATCGGATGATGTTCAGACATACGCGCATCGCATTCGACTTCAAAAAATTCAAGTGGCTGGCGCATTTTTTGTAAAATACTGACGACATCTATTCCAGTACATGTTGTCATACTTTGTAATAATAATTCTTTTGGATTTGGCCCACCTTTAACAACTTTGTCGTCATTTTTACCTGCTATGAGGGTATCTTGCCCTTCGTCACAATGACCGGTAAATTCCCAATTTCTAGGATAAGGCAACGCTGACCAAGTTGATTTAATTTTCATTTTACTATTCTCCTTGCTATTTTTATCTAGCAATCTCTAAAACTAAATTTAACTACTTTTATTACACTGATTATTTTCTTTTTTTAAATTATAAAAAGAAATAAATAAAATAATACATGCAAAAATAAAAGTAATAACATTGGCTGCTATGATAATTTTATCTTCCACTAACACACCATAGACAAGCCAAAAAAAGATCCCAATAGTAAATAACGTGTACATTAAAGTTGATATCCCTTTGGTACATCGGGTCTTTATTGTTTTAATTGCTTGCGGCAAAAAAGAAAACGTTGTTAAAAAAGCTGCCAGATAACCAATCACGCTCGGTAAATACTCATCCATTGAAACCTCCGTTTGAAAAATTACTTTTCTTGTGCTTTACTCAAGAAAAGTAAGAAATTAAATATCTTTCTCATTGCTGAGTTTTTCTTTTCTAAGTATTTTAATAATACTCTCAAAAAGGATTTTGGTAAATAAAAAAGGGGTGTGTTACTGTACTAATTTAAAAATAAAAATTTTTATTTTACATTTTAAAAAACAAGGGGATTAATTACTTAACAAAATTAGTGAGAAGTTTATCTAAAAAAGTATATCTTTTAATCGTATTTTGACTGCCTATTGCTTTTTTTACTGCCCATTCTTCGCCAAAAATAATAACATACTTACTTGCTCTTGTGATTGCAGTATAAAGTAAGTTTCGATCTAGCATAGTAAAATAAACACCAAACATTGGTATAATACACAAAGGAAACTCAGACCCTTGTGATTTGTGAACTGTCATGGCATAACAAAGTTGCAGATCATCAATTTGTTCGTCCTTATACACAACTTCTTTATCAGAAAATTCAACAATAACTTCTGTTTTTTCTTTAGTTTTACTAATACTTTTACAATACCCCAAATCACCATTAAAAACATCAAGTTCATAATTATTTTTTGTTTGAATCACTTTATCTCCTTCTCTTAAGATACCATTAAAAGGTAACGTACATTCCATTTTGTCAGGAGTAGAAGGATTTAAATGATTTTGGATAATTTTATTAATATTTTCTTGTCCGACAATGCTTTTTCTCATAGGCACAAGAATTTGGATATTTTTTAACGGATCAAGATTGTAAATATGTGGCACAGTATCACTGATAAACCTAAGCAGTAACTCAAAAAAAGTGTCTTGTGTGCATGGAATAAATGCAAAAGGTTCTGCCTTTGGAAAAACAGAACTTCTGCTGACAAAACTATATTCTGGCTTATTTCCTATCATAATTTCGCGCGCTGCGATTGGAATTGGGCTTTCTGAGCTTTGCCTAAAAATCTTAGTCAGCCGTGCAATCGGCACAACACCAGACTGAATGAAATCACGCAAACAATTTCCTGCTCCAATACTTGGTAACTGATCCACATCTCCCACTAAAATCAATCGACGATTTGGACCTAATACAGAAAGCAAAGAATGTAACAAATCTAAGCTGAGCATTGAACTCTCATCAACAATAACAACATTAACATTCTCTAACGCACTTGTACTGCCTTCGAGTTCTTCAATCACTTGCGCTGCCTCATCAGCACGGCTTTTTCTTCCTAAACCAAGCAATTTATGCAAGGTATAGGCTTGCTCGCCTATCGATGAGGTCATACGCTTGGCAGCCAATCCTGTGGGCGCACACAGCGCAACCTTACGATTTAATGCTTTTTGAATTTCATAGATTGCTCTAAGAACAAAAGTTTTTCCGCACCCAGGCCCTCCAGTTAGGATCATCACGCGAGAATTTAAACTCATCTCAACAGCATGACGTTGCTCCTCAGATAGCTTTTGCCAAGGGAGTGTAGGAAATAAGTCTGCATAACTTTTATGTCCCAAAGCAATCTGTTCTAAATACTGCTTTTCTATAAATTCAACTGCACTGCCCTTTTGTAAAAGCCCACAGATGTAACCAGCAACCTCATCTTCTAAACGCAACACTTCTGGTAAATAAAACAAAATATCAAAAGACGATTTTTGAGAAGAGGATTGTAACGTAAAAAGAGATGTGTCGCGAATTACAAAACTTTCTGTTTTATGATCTCTATTTTTTTTAAAAATAGTGCGCAATTGATCGAGTACAAATTCTTGAGAAAATGTGGGATCCCATTTTGCCCCCAAAAGATCGCGCGCCTTCTCAATGAGGGCGTCTCGTGGTAAGCAGCAGTGCCCATCGTCTTGCGCAACTTCGAGTGCATACACAAACGCGGCTTCCATACGAAACGGCGAGGTATTTGGCAAACCTAATTTTTGAGCAATCGCATCGGCGCGAAAAAAACCAACGCGCCTAAAATCTGCAATCAAGCGATACGGGTTTTCAAGTAAATTGGTTAGAGAGGCGGAACCATACTTTTCATATATTCTCTTAGCAAAATTTGGCGGAATATTATGTTCATGCAAAAATATCATAATATTTCTATAAATTTCGTCATTGACCATGACCGCAATAATATTTTCAGCAATTTTACGTCTTTTTTCTCCAAAAAATTCAAAAATTTTCTCATTGTTATCACGACACAGAGTCACTAAAGAATCAGAGATCAGTGAGTTGAAGCTGAGTCACAAGTTTTTCGGCAGTGACTTGTCCAATTCCTTTAACATTATTAGAAAGGTAAGGAGCTATACCTGCCACTTCTGTTGGACGCGAAGCCTCGGCATAGACCGTGACAAAAGTTTCACCATACTTAGGGGTCGTCTCCCAATGCCCAATTAATCGATAACGTTGCTTTGCATCGGCCTTAGGAGACAACATAATTTTTCCCGATGCTCTAAAACGCTTGGCTGATTGGGTATCAATAAACTCAGCAACAAGGAAATCTCCTCTATCTGATTTGTAGCGAATCGTTGAGAGAACGCCAACTATCTCCTGAGACACAAACAACCCCTTAAATTTGTTAAATAAATAAAAAACCCCTGAAACTTTAAAAAAAAATCAGATTCTGAGCTTGCACTTAAATTTTTTATGTGGCAAGTATCGTTTCACTAAGTCGGGGGTTAGCGCAGTGGTAGCGCATCTGTCTTGGGAGCAGAGGGTCGCGAGTTCGAATCCCGCATCCCCGACCATTTCTTTCCTTTTAAATTTAT